>NZ_LHVI01000003.1:0-49265 GCF_001269755.1 Pseudomonas sp. Q12-87
GCGAGGGTCGCAAGCCCAATGAAACAAGGGACATCAGTTCAACGATGGTTGAAAACAAAAGCTCACGTGGGTACTGCCGCTGACGGTGTTCTTCGAACACCTGATCGACCCATTCAGCAGGAACAGCCTGCTCCAATATCACTCTGGTCATGACACTGGCCGGTGCTTTTTTCTCAAACCGTGCTAGAACCTCTGCCCACATCGCTTTCGTCCACCCTGACTGGAGTTTTGCGGGATTTTATCAAAGACCTTGAAAGGGCTGGCCCTTACGGCGACTTACTTTTTTTCAGACGCCAAAAAAAGTAAGCAAAAAAGGCTTGCCCCACCACTCGGTGCCTCGCTCCGGCTCGGCATGCCCTCAACTCCGGCATTGCTCCGTGGGCCCGCCGCGAAGGGTCATCCATGACCCAGCGCGGCTATCCCGGCATCCATGCCGGGATGCCCACTGCGCAATGCCTGCGTTCGGCCAGCGTGGTCAACGGGGCCCCAGATCAAAAGCCCGCCGAGGCGGCCTTATAGCCGACCTGTTTCTTGGGCTGCACCTCGATCCCTGTGGGAGCGGGCTTGCCCGCGAAGGCGGCCTTATAGCCGGCCTGTCTCCTGTGTCGTACTCCGATCCATTGTGGGAGCGAGCCTGCTCGCGAAGGCGGCCTAGTAGCCGGCCTACCTCTTGCGGTTGCACCCGATCCAATTGTGGGAGCGAGCCTGCTCGCGAAGGCGGCCTAGTAGCCGGCCTACCTCTTGCGGTTGCACCCGATCCAATTGTGGGAGCGAGCCTGCTCGCGAAGGCGGCCTAGTAGCCGGCCTGCCTCTTGCGGTTGCACCCGATCCAATTGTGGGAGCGAGCCTGCTCGCGAAGGCGGCCTAGTAGCCGGCCTACCTCTTGCGATTGCACCCGATCCAATTGTGGGAGCGAGCCTGCTCGCGAAGGCGGCCTAGTAGCCGGCCTACCTCTTGCGGTTGCACCCGATCCAATTGTGGGAGCGAGCTTGCTCGCGATGGCGTCGGCTAAGCCTGCATCAATGCAAGCGCTACCCCTTGGCGTCAGGCGCTGCCATCCCCTTGGTTTCCAGATGATCCAATGCCCGTTCGACCAACAACTGCACCCCATCGGCCATGCGACTGATCGCCAGGGCGACGCAGCGGCGTGAGTCGTCGACGTCGTCAGCCAGGTCGGCGGCGATGGTGCTGATGGAGAGCAGGTCTTCGGAGGCGTTGGCGAGCAGCGTTTCGGTGTCGATGTGGGGGGACACGATGAAGAGCTGGTTTTTGTCGGGTTCGGGCGGGGAGGGTTGGGGTTTGAGATAGTAATCGAGGGCGCGGGTGGCGGCGTCTTCGAGCTTCTTTTCCTCGAGGGCTTCGACGCGTGATTTGTGGCCGCTTTTTGGCGGATTGGGTGTTGGCTTGACCATATGTAAGTACCAGAGTTGGGGTTGCCGTCCTTTCGCTTGCATTCGAAGAGGTGGCAACTGTGCGTAGGTGTGCAAGACCGGTCCGGTACCGCCGGCAGACCCGAAGGTCTCCCACGCACAATCGCCATAACGGACGCGAGCATAAAAAAATGTTCGGTCAATAGCCATGAACAATTGCGTACCAATCCGGACTTGCACGTCCGTGTCACCGTTTTTTGCGATGACGATCAGAGGTTAGCCGCGCTTTAGAGCCCTGCCTAGTTCACGGAAAGCCCGGCGTTTTGAAGGAAATGTCCTAGGACCTTGAAGGCCGAAGTCATGTCTCGAAAAACATGACTTAGCAGTCATCATGCAGGAAAAGCCATTCATCTTCCGCTAAAGCGATTCGATGATAGCGTTCCGCCGAAGAATCGCTAAACTGCCAGCTATTCATCTTTCTTTCGAGGCGGTGCCCATGAAGTTTCGTTTTCTGCTGTGGATGCTGGGGTTATTGATGGGCAAGGCCAGCCGGACGAATCCGGCGTTTCAGCAGCAATTGGGTGATAAGGAGTTGGTGTTCCAACTGCAAACCCTGGACGGCAAGGTTGCGCGGCATTTCAAGGTGAAGGACCAGCGCATCACCAGCCAGTCCGGTACCTATCCAGAACCTGCCTTCGCCATTGCCTTCAAGGACGCCGCCTATGGCTTCGCCACGATGCAGGCCAAGAACAAGCAACTGGCATTCATGACGGGAATTCAGGACAAGTCGATCCAGATCAAGGGCAATCCGGCGCTGGTGATCTGGTTCCAGGGGCTGACCAAGTACCTGAAGCCAAAAAAGGCCAAGAAGGCCTAGCCGAGAACCCCGTGGCGAGGGAGCTTGCTCCCGCTGGGCTGCGAAGCGGCCCCAAATGAGTCGATGCGATCCTCCAGGCGGACCGCGTTGGCAGGTTTTACGACTGCTGCGCAGCCGAGCGGGAGCAAGCTCCCTCGCCACAGAGCTCATCCGCCTGTCACGGAGCCGGGTTCAGCCGTGGCTGAACTGCGAAGCCAATTCGCGCAGCAGCACTTCTGCCTCAAGCACTTTACTGACCACGTCATTGACCTTGTCCCGAGACAGGCCTACGCGCTCGAGCAAGGCATCGGGAATCTCCTCGTCCGGACCGGAGCCGATACCGCGCGAGCGCAGCAGGCGCACGGCCAGGCATACCAGGTTCGGGTAAGCCGCGTATTCGCCGTCGTAGTGCGGGTCGTGCTGGAAGCGCAGGGCGGTGGCCAGTTCGTCGGGCATGTCCCAGTAGCGCATCAGCCATGAGCCGATCTGCTCGCGGCTGATGCCCAGCAGGTGCTGTTCCACGTAGCTGTGGCACAGGTGCGGGTTGACTTCCAAGTGCCGGCAGATCAGCGAGAAGTGCGGCGGGAACACGTGGGCCAGCAGCAGATAGCCGAAGTTGTGCAGCAGGCCCGACAGGTAGGTCAGGCCGCCTTCGGGGCGCTGGGCGCGGGGCATGGCGCGGGTCAGGCCTTCGATGACTGCGGCGGTGTAGATCGATTGCTGCCAGTACGGCGTGGTGTGTTGCGGGTGGTCCTTGGGCAGGCTCAGGGTCTTGCCTAGGGCCAGGCCCAGCGCCAGGTTGATCACCAGGTCGAAACCCAGGACCCGGACGATGGCGTCTTCAACCGAGCGTATCTTGCCTGGCGAGGCGTAGTACGGCGAGGCGGCCCAGCTCACCACTTGGGCGGCCAGGGCCGGGTCGGTTTCGACGACGCCGGTGATGTCATCGATGGTGGCGTCAGGGTCGACCCGCAGCTTGATGATTTTTTGCGCGGTTTCCGCCAGTGGCGGGATCTCGATGGTTTCTTCCAGACGCTGTTGGATGCGCCGGGCGGTGAACGCTTGCACAGCCTGGGTGATTTCCGCGCGGTCGTCGTGCGGGCGGTCCAGGTTGGGGGTGATGTTGCTTACGGGCTCGCCGAACGTCGCGGCGCTGGCCTTGGTGAGCATGGTCTTGAACGCTTCGCTGGTGACTTCGAGCAACAGTCCCGGCTCGCCGGAGTTGATCAGCAGCTTCGGTTCGCGTAGCAGGCTTTCTTCGTACAGGCAAGGCGAGCTGGTCAGTGCCGGCAGGCCAGGCAGCAGGCTCAGGTTGTGTTTGCCGAGCATGCGCTCCAGGCGTTCGGTAGGCACTGCCGTGAGCTTGCGGCCGGTGAGCTCGGCCAGGCGATTGAGGTCCAGCAGTTGGCTTTGTGGAAACAGGACCATGAGCGCGCCTACCGCATCGTGCAGCAGAACGGCCTGCACTTTGCGGGCAGCGTTCAGTCCAGGTCGCTCAAGCACTTCGTCAAAGGCGATGCCCAGTTTTTCGAGCAGCAGCCGAATTACAGACGGAGCGTGCGGGGATTCTGGGACGAGGGCAGCTTCTGTCATGGTCTGTATCCGTTTTCCTACAAGTTGATCAGTATAACCAGCTTGTCCAGTAGGCGGGTCTTGAAAACTGAGCGTGTGCTCACACTTGGCCGTATTGCTGCCCATGGCGCAACCAGCGGTCCAACAGCGGGCTGACGTGATCGGGCCAGCGCTCCAGCAGGGCCTGGGCTGCGTCGCGTACGGCGGGCAGCAGATCGGCGTCGCGCATCAGGTCGGCCACCTTGAATTGAAGCAGACCGGTCTGGCGCGTGCCGAGCATTTCGCCGGGGCCGCGCAATTCGAGGTCTTTTTCGGCGATGACAAAACCGTCGTTGGTTTCGCGCATGATCCCCAGGCGCTGACGGCCGATCTGGGACAGTGGCGGGTGGTAGAGCAGGACGCAATGGCTGGCGGCGCTGCCCCGGCCCACCCGGCCGCGCAGCTGGTGCAATTGGGCCAGGCCCAGGCGCTCGGGGTTCTCGATGATCATCAAGCTGGCGTTGGGCACATCGACGCCCACTTCGATCACTGTGGTGGCGACCAACAATTGCAGGGCACCGGCCTTGAACTCGGCCATGACGGCAGCTTTCTCGGCGGGTTTCATGCGACCGTGGATCAGCCCGACCTTCAGCTCGCCGAGGGCGGCGGTGAGGTCTTCATAGGTGGTTTCGGCTGCCTGGCAGGTCAGTTCTTCCGACTCTTCGATCAGCGTGCACACCCAATAAGCCTGTCGCCCTTCGGCACAGGCGCTGCGCACGCGCTCGATCACTTCGACCCGCCGGGTGTCGGTGACCAGCACGGTGTTGACCGGCGTGCGGCCCGGGGGCAGTTCGTCGAGGATCGAGGTGTCGAGGTCGGCGTAGGCGCTCATCGCCAGGGTCCGCGGGATCGGCGTGGCGGTCATGATCAGTTGATGCGGGCACATCCGCCCGCCCACGCCTTTCTGTCGCAGGGCCAGGCGTTGCTGTACGCCGAAGCGGTGCTGTTCGTCGATGATCACCAGCGCCAGGTTCTTGAATTTCACTTCGTCCTGGAACAACGCGTGGGTGCCGACGACCATGGGGGCGCCTTCGGCGATTTGCGCCAGGGCGGCTGCGCGGTTCTTGCCCTTGAGCTTGCCGGCGAGCCAGGCGACTTCGATGCCCAGCGGTTCGAGCCAGCGCTGGAAAGTGATGAAGTGCTGCTCGGCAAGAATCTCGGTGGGCGCCATCAGCGCCACTTGGTACCCCGCTTCCAGTGCCTGGAGCGCGGCCAGGGCGGCGACCACGGTCTTGCCGGCGCCGACGTCGCCCTGGATCAGGCGCAGCATCGGTTCGGGTTGGCTCAGGTCGTAGGCGATTTCGTTGCCGACCCGTTGCTGGGCGCCGGTGGGCGTGAAACCCAGGTTGGCCAGGTAGCGGGCCGGCAGTTTGCTGGCCTTGGGCATGGCTGGGGCGCGCAGTGAACGCAGGCTTTCGCGCAGGCGTTGTTGAGACAGTTGATGAGTCAGCAATTCCTCGAATGCCAGGCGATGCTGGGCCCAATGATGGCCGAGGGCGAGTTCGTCGACATCGGCATCGGCGGGCGGATGGTGCAGGTAGCGGATCGCATCGGCCAATGGCGCCAATTGGTAGTCCCGGGCCAGTTCCGTGGGCAGCCAGTCGGGCAGGCTGCTGGGGCCAAGCAGGGTCAGGGTCTGCTGGCAGAGCTGGCGCAGGCGCTGTTGGGTCAGGCCTTCGGTGAGCGGATAGACTGGCGTCAGGGTTTCGTCCACTGGCGGCGGTTCGTCACCGGTAATGCTGCGGTACTCCGGATGATAGATCTCCAGCCCCGACGCCCCGGGCCGGGCCTCGCCGTAGCAGCGCACACGGGTGCCGCGCTTGAGGCCTTCCTTTTGCGCATTGCTGAAGTGGTAGAAACGCAGGCTGAGCCCGCCGGTGCCGTCCTGCAGTCGCACCACCAGGCTGCGGCGCCGGCCCATGACCACGTCGGCGCCGCTGACGGTGCCCTCGATCACCGCGTCCTGCCCTGGGCGCAAATGGCCGATGGGCACCACGCGGGTACGATCCTGGTAACGCAGGGGCAGGTGGAACAGCACGTCCTGGAGGTTTTCCAGGCCGACCTTGGCCATTTTCTCGGCCATGGCTTCACCGACACCCTTGAGTGCCGTGACCGGCACTTTCGACAGCTCAGTCATGGCCGCGGCTTACTTGGCAGTGGGCGGCTTGGCCACGGAGCACAGGCGGATCGAGTCGGCGAGGATCTCGATGGCCTTGGGCCGCGGGAAACTGGCGCGCCAGGCAATGGCCACGGTACGGAATGGCACCGGTGGCGTCAGCGGACGGACTTCGATCACGCCTGGGGCATAGTGGTGGCTGTCCACCGCCGACAGCGGCAGGATCGAAATGCCCAGGCCCGAGGCGACCATGTGGCGAATGGTTTCCAGGGAGCTGGATTCCACCGTGGTGTGCTTGGCGCCTTCGCTGCCCTTGGTCAGGGTCGGGCAGGCTTCGAGCACCTGGTCGCGGAAACAGTGGCCTTCGCCGAGCAGCAGCAGGCTCTTGTCGTTGAGCAGGGCGGCGTCGATGGTTTTTTTCTGGGTCCACGGGTGCTGGGCCGGCATCAGGACGTAGAACGGCTCATCGTAGAGCGGCAGCGTCAGGACATCGGCTTCGTTGAACGGCAGGGCGATGATGATCGCATCCAGCTCGCCGTTGCGCAGTTTGTCGCGCAGCACGTGGGTGAAATTTTCTTCGATATACAACGGCATCTGCGGGGCGACCCGGTGCAGTTGCGGAATCAGGTGCGGGAACAGGTACGGGCCAACGGTGTAGATCGCGCCGACTTTCAGCGGGGCGGTCAGTTGGTTCTTGCCGGCCTGGGCCAGTTCACGGATGCCCTGGGCCTGCTCCAATACCTTTTGCGCCTGGGCCACGATGCCTTCGCCGACCGGCGTCAGGCGCACCGCGCTTTTGCTGCGCTCGAAAATCAGCACGCCGAGTTCGTCCTCGAGCTTTTTCACACCCACCGACAGCGTCGGCTGGCTGACGTGGCAACGCTCGGCTGCATGGCCGAAATGCTGCTCTTGGGCGAGGGTCACGATGTAGCGTAATTCTGTGAGGGTCATGGCGGACGTCCGTGAAGTTGCGAGCCAAGCATACCGGCTGCAATCGATAGACGCACGTTATCAGAGTGGAGGCGCGGTGTGACACTGTCGAATGTCTGATGGGGTGCTGCCGGAGATGAAAAAGGCATCTTTCGATGCCTTTCTGTCGGTTGAACTTATTGTGGCGAGGGCGCTTGCTCCCGCTAGGCCGCGAAGCGGCCCCAAAACCAGCGAATGCACCGTATCAGGCAGATCGTGTTGATCGTGTCAGGGCCTGCTGCGCAGTCCAGCGGGAGCAAGCGTCCTCGCCACAGGATTCACCTGCTAGCGGGTTGCCAGGTTCGATCAGCGCCGACGCTTGTCGATCGAATAAACAAACGGTGCCGTCAATTCGATAGTGCCGTTGCTGAGCAGCTCAGCCGGCGGCTTGGGCAACGGTTGGGCGTTTTTGATCATGTCCAGGGTGGCCTGGTCCAGGGAGTCCGTGCCGGATCCATCCACCAGATGGAAGGACAATACATTACCTTCCCCATCCACCACGAAACGCAGGCGGTTGGTGCCTTCCTTGTTCATCTGCTGGGCCCTGCGCGGGTACTTCTTGTACTTGGCCAAGTGCGCCAGCAGCGTGCCTTGCCAGTTGGCCTTGGCCGCCGATTGCGCAGGGGAAGGGCCAGGGGCCGGCTGCGCGGATTTCTCCGTCGGTGCCTGGGTCGGCGGGGTGTCGCTGGGTTTTTGCTCGGACGGCTGTTCCTTCGGCGGCTCGGGCTTCTTCTCCTCCGGCTTTGGCTTTGGCTTGGGCGGTTGAGGCTTGGGCTTTGGCTTGACTGGCTTGGGCACGGAAATTTCGGGCTCCGGTGCCTCGGCGAGTTTAGGTAGCGGCAATTCTTCGACCGGCTCGGGCGGTTGCGGCGGTGTGACGACTTTTGGCGGTGCGGGCGGTGGCGGGGCTGGCACCGGCGCCAGCTCGACCATCATCGCCTGGGGAGGCAACTCGATGGGCGGGCGGGACGTCCAGTTCAGCGCCAGGGCGATGGCGAGCGCATGCACGCCCAGCACCACGGCCAGGCTACCGCTGTAACGCGTCAGCTTTTGGCGCGTCGTGATCATTTCTTGGGCGCCGTCTCGAGTCCGACCAGGCCGACCTTCAAGTAGCCGGCGCCACGCAGGGCGTCCATCACGCTCATCAGGTCGCCATAATCCACGCCCTTATCGGCCTGGAAGAAGATCGTCGTGTCTTTCTTGCCCTGGGTCCGCGCATCAAGCGTTGCGCCAAGGGTTTCGGTCTTGACTTCATCTTCGCCCAAGAACAGTCGCTGATCAGCCTTGACGCTGAGGAACACCGGTTTCTCCGGTCGCGGCGATGGCTTGGCCGTCGAGGCAGGCAGGTCGACCTTGACGTCCACGGTGGCGAGCGGGGCGGCCACCATGAAGATGATCAACAGCACCAGCATCACGTCGATGAACGGTGTGACGTTGATTTCGTGGTTCTCGGCCAGATCGTCGTCTGCGCCTTCTTTCAAATGCAGGCCCATGGCCGGTTACCCCACTTTCACCATGTGCGGTTGCGAGCCACGCTCGGGCGGCAGGTGGTCGAGGTCGCGGCTGACCAGCAGCAGGACTTCGGCCGAGGCGTCGGAAACCTGCGCCTTGTAACCGGCAATGGAGCGAGCGAAAACGTTGTAGATGACCACGGCGGGGATTGCCGCGACCAGGCCCAGGGCCGTTGCCAGCAGGGCTTCGGCAATGCCGGGGGCCACGACGGCGAGGTTGGTGGTCTGGGTCTTGGCGATGCCGATGAAGCTGTTCATGATGCCCCACACGGTGCCGAACAGACCGACGAACGGCGCGGTGGAACCGATGGTGGCAAGCACGCCGGTACCGCTGCTCATGTTGCGACCGCAAGCGGCGACCAGGCGTTCGAGGCGAAAGCTCACCCGCTCCTTGATGCCTTCCTTCTCGCGGCTGTTGGCCGACAGGCGCATCTCTTCGAGCGCGTCGTGCACCAGCAGGTTGGCGAGAGTGCCTTCTTTCGCGGCGCTGGCGCTGGCTTCCTTCAGGGTGGTGGCTTTTTTCAGGGCGGCGATCTCGCCACGCAAGCGGCGCTTGGCTCCCAACAACTCGAAGCCTTTGGCGATCCAGATGGTCCAGGTGATGATCGAGGCGATGGCCAGGCCAATCATCACGATCTTCACGATAATATCGGCGTTCTGGTACATGCCCCATGGCGACAGGTCGTGGGCCATGCCCAAGGAGTTGTCGGCCTTCTGTTGATCGGCTTCCATCTGCTTCGCGGCTTCGCCGAACTCGGCCAGCGCCTTTTGGACCTCTGGAGGGAGCGATGACGTATCGACGCTCCCATCAGGATTGCGTGGCACGTTCGGCGTGGCGCTTGCTGCGGGTTCATTGGCGGCTGCCGGAGCGGCGGCCTGGTCAGCGAACACTGCGCAAGGCGCGAGCAACAGGCTGAACAGCAAAGCGGCTACCGCGCCCCAGGCGCGAGGTCGGTGGGTTGGCGAAGCGGGGTATATAGAGTGTTTCATGCTGGCCGGACCTGAGAGAAAAGAAGGTTGATGTTCTTCCAGGCCTCGTGGGCCGAGAACAAAAGTGGCGTGCATTATTGCAAGTAATTCTTGTTAGCAACAGTAATAGCGTGTCTTTTTTTCCTGCATCGCTAGCCGCTCATCCCTTGGGAGGGCTAGTCTGCGGCTTTACGAGAGGAGTTTTTGATGTCCGCGCCTTCTGTTTTGATCGCCGGCTGTGGTGATATCGGCGGTCGCCTGGCCAGCCAATTACAGGCCCAGCACTGGCAGGTGTATGGCATGCGCCGCACGGTTTCCAAGCTGCCGGCGGGTGTCGCCGGGGTGGTGGGTGACCTGTTCAGCCAGCAATGCCCGGCCGATTGGCCCATCGGTCCGCTGGACTACCTGGTGTACAGCGCTGCGGCCACCGAACATGACGAAGCGGGCTATCGCGCGGCTTATGTCGAAGGGTTGCAGCATGTGTTGGGCTGGTTGAAGCAGCACGGGCAACAACCCAAGCGGCTGCTTTTTGTGTCCAGCAGCAGTGTGTATGGGCAACAGGCAGGGGAGTGGGTCGATGAAACCTCGCCCACCGTGGCCGGTGGCTACTCCGGTCGGCTGATGCTTGAAGCCGAGCAAGTGGCGCTCGACAGCGGCGTCCCGGCCAGCTGTGTGCGCCTGACCGGCATCTATGGCCCGGGCCGAGAATGGTTGCTGAGCCAGGTGCGCCAGGGCTATAGCGTGGTAGAGGACCCGCCCCTGTATGCCAACCGCATCCACGCTGACGACGCGGCGGGCCTGCTGGCATTTCTGTTGGAAGCCGATCGCCAGGGCAAGACCCTGGAGGATTGCTATATCGGCGTCGATGATGCCCCTGCGCCATTGGCCGAAGTCGTAGGCTGGCTGCGCGACTACATGGGCGTCACCCAATGGGCCGAAAACGCCAGCGTGCGTCGCGCCGGCAGCAAACGCTGCAGCAACGCCCGGGCGAAGGGGCTGGGCTGGACGCCGCGGTATGCGAGTTTTCGTGAGGGATATGCGGCGATTCTTGAAGGGCGCTGCTGATTCCAGCCACCCCAAAACAAACTGTGGGAGCGAGCCTGCTCGCGATGAGGCCGTAACATTCAACATCACTGCTGACTGTTACGCCGCTATCGCGAGCAGGCTCGCTCCCACAGGGGGATCTTCAAAATCCGGTTACTGCTTCTCCAGCATCCATTGGCGATTGCCTTGCACGAACGACGGCATTTCATCCGCCAGGGCCGTGTTGACGGTCTGGAAGATTTCCAGCTTCTTGCCGTCGCGGGCGAAGATCCAGGTGTTGCCCTGGCCGTTCTGTTGCAGCCAGATGTTGTCGTTGCCGCTGCTCATGGAGGCGCAATCGCCAGCCAGGCACAAGGCGTAACGGTCGGCGCCGGGCAACCCGCTGATCTGGCCGTCGGGCTGGAATTGCACCGTGGCGCCTTGTCCGGGGCCGCTGACGATATTCCAGGTGCCGCCAAGGTAGGCGGCGTACAGCGCTCGCTCGAAACTGGCGCCGATTGGCGCGCCTTCCGGTACCTGGATCTGCGCGCGGTCGAAATTCTGTTGCGGTTCGTTTTCGGTGGCGGCCTGGCTCAACTGGTCGCCGTCGCGCTTGAGTTCGCTGGCGGAGCTGCCGTAGAAATCGACTTTCCAGGCGCCGTCTTCTTCGCCGAGCAATTTGCCTTCGACGTTTTCAAAACCGTTGGTGTAGCGCGCCTGTCCGGCCCGGGTGTTGACGTCCCATTCCAGGTTCGGGCCATAGCCCTGCAGCGCCTCGCGCAGCGGACCGCCCTTGGCGGCGGCGTCGATGGCGGCCTGATTGATCCAGGTGCCGCTGATGTCACGGTCGGCAGGGTCGCTGGCGCAGCCGGCCAGGAGGAGGGCGAGCAGCGGGAGAGCAAGCGCTTTGCGCATGGTGGAATCCTTTCAAAACGAAAACGGCGCAGCGGGGGACGCTGCGCCGGCCTTGTTACTCGATGACCAGGATGGCATCCATCTCAACCTGCGAGCCCTTCGGCAGGGCCGCCACGCCGATGGCGGCGCGGGCAGGGTAAGGCTGGTCGAAATACTTGCCCATGATCTCGTTGACCTTGGCGAAGTGGCTCAGGTCAGTGAGGAAGATGTTCAGCTTGACGATGTCCTTGAACGAACCACCGGCGGCTTCGGCCACGGCCTTGAGATTCTCGAACACCTGCACGGTCTGGGCTTCGAAGCCTTCCACCAGCTCCATGGTTTTTGGGTCCAGCGGGATCTGGCCCGACATGTACACGGTGTTGCCGGCCTTGATGGCCTGTGAATAAGTACCGATGGCGGCTGGGGCCTTGTCGCTGTTGATAACGGTCTTGGTCATTTAAGACTCCTTGTAATGAATTGGCTCCCCGAGGAGCTACGCGCGCATCCGGGTGATGCGGATAACGCCGGTCAGGGCACGCAGTTTCTTGATCACGCGGGCCAGGTGCACGCGGTCATGCACGCTCACCACTAATTGGACGACGCTGATGCGGCCATCGCGTTCGTCCATGCTGATTTTCTCGATGTTGCCGTCGGCGGCGTTGACGCTGCTGGCCAGCAGGGCGATCAGGCCGCGCTGGTGCTCCAGCTCGACTCGCAGCTCGACGTTGAATTCGCCGGTGACATCCTTGGCCCAGGAGAGCTGGATGCACTTTTCCGGGTTGTGACGGATTTCGCTGATGTTGCGGCAATTGTCCAGGTGCACCACCATCCCCTTACCGGCGGACAGGTGGCCGACAATCGGGTCGCCCGGGATCGGTGTGCAGCATTTGGCGTAGCTGAGCACCAGGCCTTCGGTACCGCGAATCGCCAGCGGGCCTTCGGGGCTTGGCAACTGTTCGCCTTCGCCGAGCAGGCGACGGGCAACGACGTAGGCCATGCGATTGCCCAGGCCGATGTCTTCGAGCAGGTCTTCGATCAGTTCGAGGCGGTATTCGGTGAGCATCACCTGCACACGCTCGGCGGGGATCTTGTCCAGCGAACTGTCGAAACCGTTCAGTACCTTGTTCAGCAGGCGTTCGCCCAGGCTGATGGATTCGGAGCGGCGTTGCAGTTTCAAGGCATGGCGGATGTGCGTGCGGGCCTTGCCGGTGACCACGAAATTTAGCCATGCCGGGTTCGGGCGGGCGCCGGGCGCGCTGACGATCTCCACCGTAGAACCGCTTTGCAACGGTTCGGACAGCGGCGCCAGGCGGCGATTGATCCGGCACGCGATGCAGCTGTTGCCCACGTCGGTGTGCACCGCATAGGCGAAATCCACGGCCGTGGAGCCCTTGGGCAACTCCATGATCCGACCCTTGGGCGTGAAGACGTAGACCTCGTCCGGGAACAGGTCGATCTTGACGCTTTCAATGAATTCCAGGGAGTTACCGGCGCGCTGCTGCATCTCCAGCACACCCTTGACCCACTGCCGGGCCCGGGCGTGGGTGCTCTTGGGCTGTTCGTCGCCGCTGGACTTGTAGAGCCAGTGGGCGGCGATGCCATTGTTGGCCATCTCTTCCATTTCACGGGTACGGATCTGGATTTCGATCGGTACACCATGCATGCCGAACAGCGTGGTATGCAGCGATTGGTAGCCGTTGGCCTTGGGAATCGCGATGTAGTCCTTGAAGCGTCCCGGTAACGGTTTGTACAAGTTATGCACAGCACCCAGTACGCGGTAGCAGGTATCGACCTTGTCGACGATGATCCGGAACGCGTAGACGTCCATGATCTCGTTGAAGGCCCGACGCTTGCCGCGCATTTTCTTGTAGATGCCGTAGAGGTGTTTCTGTCGGCCGCTGACTTCGCCTTCGATGCCGTCGATGGCCAGGCAATGGCTCAGGGACTCTTCGATCTTGTTGACGATTTCCTTGCGGTTGCCCCGGGCGCGCTTGACGGCCTGGTTGATCCGCGCCGAACGCATCGGGTGCATGGCCTTGAAGCCGAGGTCTTCGAACTCGATGCGGATCGCGTGCATGCCCAGGCGGTTGGCGATGGGCGCATAGATTTCCAGGGTTTCCTTGGCGATGCGCCGGCGTTTTTCGCCGGAGAGTACTTCCAGGGTGCGCATGTTGTGCAGGCGGTCGGCGAGCTTGACCAGGATCACGCGGATGTCGCGAGCCATGGCCATGGCCATTTTCTGGAAGTTCTCGGCCTGGGCCTCGGCCTTGGTCTCGAAGTTCATCTGGGTCAGCTTGCTGACGCCGTCGACCAGTTCGGCCACGGTTTCGCCGAACTGCGCTTGCAGCGCTTCCTTGGCAATGCCGGTGTCTTCGATCACGTCATGCAGCATCGCCGCCATCAGGCTCTGATGGTCCATGTGCATGTCGGCAAGAATGTTCGCCACCGCAAGGGGGTGCGTGACGTACGCCTCGCCGCTACGGCGGCGTTGGCCGTCGTGGGCTTGTTCGGCGTAGAAATAGGCTCGGCGGACCAGGTTGACCTGGTCCGTGCCGAGGTAGGCCGATAAGCGATCGGCGAGGGCGTCTATGCTCGGCATGATGATGACTCCTGCCGTCTGCTGTGACCCCGCGCCGTGCTACGTCGACCAGGCATAGGCTTAGACCGCCTCGTTGGACTCGTCCTCGAACGCTGCGAACAGCGGTTCGTCTTCGACGATTTCAGCGTTGGCGATGAACTCGTAGCTCATCAGGCCTTCGGCGATTTCACGCAGCGCTACGACGGTAGGCTTGTCGTTTTCCCACTGGACCAACGGCTCTTTGCCACCGGTAGCCAGTTGACGGGCACGCTTGGTAGAGAGCATGACCAGCTCAAAGCGGTTTTCCACGTGTTCTAGGCAGTCTTCAACGGTTACGCGGGCCATGGTATTCCTCGGAGCGAATGCAATATGCGCGCTGCCCGGTTGGGCGAGCGGACTCGACAGTTTAAAAAAACACCAGCGTTTAGGGAAGCGCTGATTTTTTAACCAAACCCCTCGGCGCGCTGCGAGTACCAATGTAAAGCCGTCGCAGCGGTTTTGGGAAGGGCTCTTCAGCCCAACAATTCGGCCAATAATTTACCGAAACGTTGCTGCTGGCGTTTCTGCTGCAGCTGACTGGCGCGGAAAATCGCCTTCAGGTCGTCCAGTGCGTGGGCAAAATCATCGTTGATGATCAGGTAATCGTAGTCAACGTAGTGGCTCATTTCGCTGACCGCTTCGCGCATCCGGCCTTCGATGATTTCGTCACTGTCCTGGCCGCGGTTGGTCAGGCGCTGGCGCAAGGCCTGCTGGCTTGGCGGCAGGATGAAGATCGAGCGAGCCTGGGGCATCAGCTTGCGCACTTGTTCGGCGCCTTGCCAGTCGATTTCCAGGATCAGGTCGTGGCCCTCGTCGAGTGTCTGCTGCAAATAGCTTTGCGAAGTGCCATAGAGGTTGCCGAAGACTTCGGCGCGCTCCAGGAAGTCGCCGTGCTCGGCCATTTTCACGAACTCCTCGCGGTCGACGAAGTGATAGTTCACCCCGTTGACTTCGCCCGGGCGCATGGCGCGGGTGGTGTGCGAGACCGAGACGCGGATCTGCGGTTCAGCGTCGATCAGTGCCTTGACCAGGCTGGTCTTGCCGGCGCCCGAGGGCGCGGAAATGATGTAGAGAGTACCGGTGCTGTGGGTCATGTCGGGTTAGCCTTACTCAATGTTCTGCACTTGTTCGCGCATTTGCTCGATCAACACCTTGAGGTTGACCGCAGCCTGGGTGCTGCGCGGGTCGAAGGCTTTGGAGCCCAGTGTATTGGCTTCGCGGTTGAGCTCCTGCATCAGGAAGTCCAGGCGGCGACCGGCCGCACCGCCGGACTTGAGCACCCGGCGAACTTCGATGATGTGGGTGCTCAGGCGATCCAGCTCTTCGGCCACGTCGCTTTTTTGCGCGAGCATGACCATTTCCTGTTCCAGGCGTTGGGGGTCCAGCTCGGCCTTCATGTCGGCGAAGCGATCGAGGACTTTCTGGCGCTGGGTGGCAAGCATCTGCGGGACCAGCTCGCGCAGGGTGCTGACGTCTCCTTCGATGGAGGTCAGACGCTCGTCGATCAGCCGGGCCAGCTCCGCGCCTTCACGTTCACGACCGGCCTTGAGTTCTTTCAAGCCCTGGTTGAACAGCGCCAGCGCCTCGGCGTTCAGCGCTTGCGGGTCGCTCGCATCACCCACCAGCACGCCGGGCCAGGCCAGGACTTCCAGCGGGTTCAGGGCGGCAGGGTTCTTGATCAGGCTGGCGACGGTTTCGGCGGCGGCCACCAGTTGCGCGGCGCGTTCGCGGTCTATCTGCAGGGTCTTGCCGGTGCTTTCTTCGGTGAAGCGCAGGGTGCATTCCAATTTGCCCCGGGACAGGCCCTGGCGCAGTGCTTCACGCACGCCGCCTTCGAGGTCGCGAAAGGACTCGGGCAGGCGCAGGTGCGGCTCCAGGTAGCGGCTATTGACCGAGCGCAGTTCCCAGCTCAGCGTGCCTTGGGCGCCGGCTCTCTCGACCCGGGCGAAGGCGGTCATGCTGTGCACCATGGAGGTTCCTCGCAATGCAGGCCGGCACAACGTGTCGTCGTGGGCCTGGTATCTGTAAATAAAAGCCCAAGGGCAGCAAAGGCGCAGGATTGTAGCGCAGTGCGAGGCGTGCCCCAAACCGTGCATGCGACAAAGCGCTGTTGCCCGTCGGCCGGGCCTTTGAGGGGGCTCGCTCGTCGTGCCGGTACATTAGAACTGCCCTCCGGGGGTTCACGGCTCTATAATGCTCGGCAGTTTTCAGTCCTCAGTACAGGTATTCCCTATGAAACGTCCAAGTGGTCGCGCTGCCGATCAGCTCCGCTCGATCCGCATTACCCGCAACTACACCAAACACGCCGAGGGATCCGTACTGGTCGAATTCGGTGATACCAAGGTCATCTGCACCGTCAGCGTCGAAAATGGCGTGCCACGGTTCCTCAAGGGCCAGGGCCAAGGCTGGCTGACGGCCGAGTACGGCATGCTGCCGCGTGCCACCGGCGAGCGGAACCAGCGTGAGGCAAGCCGTGGCAAGCAAGGCGGCCGCACCCTGGAAATCCAGCGTCTGATCGGCCGTTCGCTGCGCGCCGCGCTGGACATGTCCAAGTTGGGTGACGTGACCCTGTATGTCGATTGCGACGTGATCCAGGCCGACGGCGGCACCCGCACGGCGTCCATCACCGGCGCCATGGTTGCGCTGGTCGACGCCCTGAAAGTGATCAAGAAACGTGGCGGCCTCAAGGGCGGCGATCCGCTCAAGCAAATGATCGCTGCGGTGTCCGTGGGCATGTACCAGGGCGAGCCTGTGCTGGACCTGGATTATCTGGAAGACTCTGCGGCCGAGACCGACCTGAACGTGGTCATGACCAGCGCTGGCGGCTTCATTGAAGTCCAGGGCACTGCCGAAGGTGCGCCGTTCCAGCCGGAAGAATTGAACGCTATGCTGGAGCTGGCGAAGAAAGGCATGAACGAGATTTTCGAATTGCAAAAGGCCGCATTGGCTGACTGATTGTTTCGCGCTTCAGACAAGGAGACTGTCATGAGTGATGAGCAAGTCCTACTGCCCCAACCCAGCAAGGAGGCGCGTCAATGGGCGATGTTTTGTCACTTGTCGGCCTTGTTGGGAATCTGGATCCCGTTCGGTACGCTGATCGGGCCGTTGGTGCTCTGGCAGCTCAAGCGTGAAACCGACCCGTTTATCGATGCCCAGGGCAAGGAAGCGCTGAATTTCCAGATTACCGTGGCGATTGCCTCGGCCATCTGCCTGTTGTTGATGATTGTGGTGATTGGCTTTTTCCTGTTCGGCCTGGTGGCCATCGGTGCGCTGGTGCTGACCATCATCGGCGGGGTGAAGGCAGGCGAAGGGCAGCCGTATCGGTATCCGTTTACCTGGCGATTGGTTAAATAACGATCAGTACGGTGATAAAAAATGCCCCGATATTCGGGGCATTTTGCTTTGAGCACTTAGTCTTTCTTACTATGCTCGGCACAGTTACGTAAATCGTTACTGTGCGCATATATTTATCATTCTTACACTTCCAGTCACAACTGCAGGGTTTCAGTGCGCCCTAGGCGCTTGGCATCGAGTCTCGCCGATTGCTAAAGTTGCCCCAAGTTATATTTGTTCAGAAATATTTCGATATATTCAGACCATTGAAGGTCCTTGAATTCAAAGCAAATCAGTGTTGAGAACTCAACCTGTTCAAGAGGCGTGTCCAGGTAAAAAGTTCGCCCCTGAATATATATTCAAAAAGATAAACAGCATGTTTGAGCTTGATTTCTACGGAACACTTGTCGCCGCCTCTTTAGTACTTTTGCTGGGGCGCGGACTCGTTACCCGTGTTGGTTTTCTACGCGCCTACAATATCCCCGAACCTGTAGCAGGCGGGCTGGTGGTTGCCTTGATCCTCTTGTGTTTGCGAGGGCTTGAAATTGAAGTCCGATTTGACACTTCATTGCAGACACCCTTGATGCTGGCGTTTTTCGCCACGATTGGCCTGAGCGCAGACTTTGCCAGCCTGAAGAAAGGCGGGCGCGTAGTGGGTGTGTTCGTACTGGCGGTCACCGGCCTGCTGTTGGTCCAGAATGCCATGGGCATCGGGCTCGCCAAGGCGTTGGGGCTCGATCCCCTGATGGGCCTGCTTACCGGCTCGATTACCTTGGCCGGTGGTCACGGTACAGGCGCTGCCTGGGGGACATTGTTCAGTGAGACATACGGCGTGGCCTCCGCTTCCGAGCTAGCGATGGCCTCTGCGACGTTCGGCTTGGTGTTGGGCGGCCTGATCGGTGGGCCGGTCGCTCGCCTGCTGGTCAAGCGTGTTCAGGTGCCCGGCTGCCTTGAGCCGGAAAAGCCACGAGCACCCAAGGGTTTCGAGCAGCCGAACAAAGAACGCTCGATAACGCCGGTTTCGTTTATCGAGACGCTCGCCCTGATCGCGGTCAGCCTCCTGGCGGGCTCTCTTTTGAATGGGCAGCTCCACGGAACCGCATTCGAGTTGCCGACGTTCGTTTGCGTCTTGTTCGTGGGGGTGGTCCTGCGCAATGGACTTGCGGCGCTGGGCTTGTACCAGGTGTTTGAGCGCGAAGTCTCGGTGCTTGGCAACGTCAGCTTGTCGCTGTTCCTGGCGATCGCCTTGATGTCACTCAAGTTGTGGGACCTGGCGTCACTGGCCTTGCCGTTCTTCATCATCCTGGCTGCACAGACCCTGGTCATGGCACTGTTCGCGATCTTCGTGACCTTCAGGCTCATGGGCAGCCATTACGACGCGGCGGTATTGGCGGCGGGGCACTGCGGTTTTGGGTTGGGGGCGACGCCGACGGCCATCGCTAACATGCAGGCGGTCACTCAACGCTACGGACCTTCGCAGATCGCCTTTCTGGTAGTACCGATGGTGGGCGCTTTTTTCATCGATATCATTAATGTCATCGTGATCAAGCTGTACCTGGCCCTGCCGTTTCTTGCCGCGGCTTGATTTCCAGGCATAAAAAAGCCCGCCTCCTGCGAGGCGGGCATTCTTGACCGGTTGGTACCCATTGACGGCGTTTTAGATCGTCAGCGTCCAGTCGTAATCAACGATCAGCGGCGCATGCTGCGAGAACCGTGGCTGGCGCGGCAGGCGAGCGCTGCGTACGAAACGGCGCAGGCCGGGGGTCAGCAGCTGGTAGTCGAAACGCCAGCCGAGGTTGAGCATCTCGGCCTGCTCGTTGTCTGGCCACCAGCTGTACTGATCGCCTTCGCGGCTGACTTCGCGCAGGGCGTCGACATATCCCATGTTGCCAACGATCTCATCCATCCAGGCCCGTTCCGGCGCCAGGAAGCCTGGGGATTGCTGGCTGTCGCGCCAGTTCTTGATATCCAGCTTCTGTTGCGCCACGTACAGCGAGCCACAATAGATGTACTCGCGACGTTTGCGCCGCTGCTTATCCAGGTAACGGGCGAAGTCGTCCATCAACTTGAATTTCTGATTCAAATCTTCATCGCCGTTCTGCCCCGAAGGGAGCAGTAAGGTCGCGATGCTGACCTTGTCGAAATCGGCTTGCAGGTAGCGCCCGTAGCGGTCCGCCGTCTCGAAACCGAGACCGTTGATGACAGCCTTCGGTTGCAGCCGCGAGTACAAAGCCACGCCACCCTGGGCGGGGACTTCGGCATCGCAGGCGTAAAGGAAGTAACCATCCAGTTGGAAGGCTGCATCGTCCAGTTCAAAGGCGGAGGCGCGGGTGTCCTGCAGGCAGATGACGTCGGCATTCTGTGCTTGCAGCCAACTGAGCAAACCACGCTCCACTGCAGCCTGAATACCATTGACGTTCACACTGATGATCCGCATAAATGGCCCCAAAAATCACGTGCGTGTATGATACACGCCGTGTACCTATTTAGCTAAATCCGCGGTATTTGAGGCTTTTTTTCATGCAGGCGTATCAGCGCGATTTCATTCGCTTTGCCATCGATCGCGGCGTTTTGCGCTTCGGTGAGTTCACCCTCAAGTCGGGACGCACCAGCCCGTACTTCTTCAATGCCGGCCTGTTCAACAGCGGAACCGCCCTGGCGCAGCTGGGCCGTTTCTATGCGGCGGCCATCGTCGAGAGCGGTATTGCGTTCGATGTGCTGTTCGGCCCGGCCTACAAAGGCATCCCGCTGGCAGCCACCACTGCCGTGGCTCTGGCTGAACACCACGGCCGCGACCTGCCATGGTGCTTCAACCGCAAGGAAGCCAAGGCCCATGGTGAAGGCGGCAGCCTGGTGGGCGCGCCTCTGACCGGTGAAGTGCTGATCATCGACGACGTCATCACCGCCGGCACTGCCATCCGTGAAGTCATGCAGATCATCGGCTCCCAGGACGGCGCCAAGGCCGCCGGCGTGCTGATCGCCCTGAATCGTCAGGAGCGCGGTAACGGCGAGCTGTCGGCAATCCAGGAAGTGGAGCGCGACTTCGGCATTCCGGTGATCAGCATCGTTTCGCTGAACCAGGTGCTGGAGTTTTTGGCCGACGATCCGCAACTCAAGCAGCATTTGCCAGCGGTCGAGGCTTATCGCGCTCGGTTTGGTGTGTGACCGGCTTGTGACTCCTGTGGTGAGGGAGCTTGCTCCCGCTTGGTTGCGTAGCGACCGCAGATGTCGGGGCCGCTGCGCAGCCCAGCGGGAGCAAGCTCCCTCGCCACAAAAGCTTCATCTGAACGAATAATAAAAAAAGACCCCGCTCAACCAGGTTGAGCGGGGTCTTTTTGCAGGTATTGCTTACGGACGCTTGCGATTGCTGATCAACGTACCCACGCCGGTATCGGTGAAGATCTCCAGCAGGATCGCGTTCGGTACCCGCCCATCGATGATCAGCGAGCTGCCAACCCCACCCTGTACCGCTTCCAGTGCGCAACGGATCTTCGGCAGCATGCCGCCATAGATGGTGCCGTCGGCGATCAGGTCGTCGACCTGTTGCGTCGACAGCCCGGTCAGCACTTTGCCTGACTTGTCCATCAGGCCGGCGATGTTGGTCAGCAGCATCAGCTTTTCAGCTTTCAGTGCTTCGGCGACCTTGCCGGCCACCAGGTCGGCGTTGATGTTGTAGGACTCGCCGTTGGCGCCCACACCGATTGGCGCGATCACCGGAATGAAGTCGCCCTTGACCAGCAGGTTCAGCAGGTCGGTGTTGATGCCGACCACTTCGCCCACTTGGCCGATGTCGATGATTTCCGGCTGGGTCATCTCCGGTGTCTGGCGGGTCACGGTGAGTTTCTTCGCCCGGATCAACTCGGCGTCCTTGCCGGTCAGGCCAATGGCGCTGCCGCCATGACGGTTGATCAGGTTGACGATGTCCTTGTTGACCTGGCCGCCCAGGACCATCTCCACGACATCCATGGTCTGCGCATCGGTGACGCGCATGCCGTCGATGAAGTGGCTCTCGATGGACAACCGCTTGAGCAGATCACCGATCTGCGGGCCGCCGCCATGCACCACCACCGGGTTGATGCCCACGGCCTTCATCAGCACGATGTCGCGGGCGAAGCCGGTCTTCAGCTCCTCGCTTTCCATCGCGTTGCCGCCGTATTTGATCACCAGGGTCTTACCGACGTAGCGTCGGATATAAGGCAACGCTTCGGACAGGACCTTGGCGGTATTGGCGGCGGCTTCGCGTTCGAGGGTCATTCAGGGCTCCGGTGGTACGTCAGAAAATCAAAACGGTAGTTGGAGATCAGGTGCGACACGTTTGAGTTGGGCGTGGAACACATCCTTGATGCGCTGCAGTTCAGCTTCGTTGTCAGCCTCGAAACGCAGCACCAGCACCGGTGTGGTGTTGGATGCGCGAACCAGGCCCCAGCCTTGGGGATAGTCGACCCGTACACCATCGATGGTGGTGAGTTCGGCGCCTTCGCCCCATTGAGCGTCATGCAGTGCATCAATGATGCTGAATTTGCTCTCTTCGGTCACATGGATATTGATTTCTGGCGTAGAAATATCGTTCGGGAAGGTCGCGAACAGCTCTTCGGCGCTCGATTGCTCCTTGCTGAGGATCTCCAGCAGGCGCGCGGCGCTGTAGATGCCGTCGTCGAAACCGAACCAGCGCTCCTTGAAGAAAATGTGGCCGCTCATTTCACCGGCCAGCAGGGCGCCGCTCTGTTTCATTTTTTTCTTGATCAAGGAATGACCGGTTTTCCACATCAGTGGACGACCGCCGTATTCCTTGATCAGCGGCACCAGGCGACGGGTGCACTTAACGTCGAAGATGATTTCGGCGTCAGGATTGCGCGCCACCACGTCCTTGGCGAACAGCATCAACAGGCGGTCCGGGAACACGACGCTGCCGGTATTCGTCACCACGCCCACGCGGTCGCCGTCGCCGTCGAAAGCCAGGCCCAGGTCGGCATTGGTTTCCTTGACCTTGGCGATCAGGTCTTGCAGGTTTTCCAGCTTGCCCGGGTCCGGATGGTGGTTAGGGAAGTTGCCGTCGACGTCGCAGAACAGGGGGATGACTTCGCAATTAAGCGCTTCGATCAGTTGCGGGGCAATGACGCCAGCCGCGCCGTTACCGCAATCGACCACCACTTTGAGGCGGCGGGCGAGTTTCACGTCCTTGACGATTTCGTCGTTGTAGCGTTCCAGGATATCGACCTTGGTCACGCTGCCCTGGCCACTGCTCAGGTCATTGGTCTTGAGGCGGGTGTGCAGGGCCTGGATCTGCTCGTTGGCGAGGGTGTCGCCGGCGATGACGATCTTGAAGCCGTTGTAGTTCGACGGGTTGTGGCTGCCGGTGAGCATGACCCCGGATTTGCCGGCCAGCACGTTGGCGGCGTAGTACAGCGCCGGTGTCGGGACCAGGCCCACATCGCTGACGTGGCAACCACTGTCGGCAACGCCTTTGATCAATTGTTCGACCAGCTCGGGGCCGGACAAGCGGCCATCGCGGCCAACGGACACGTTCGGTTCACCCTGGGCCAGGCTCTGGGAGCCAATGGCGCGGCCGATCCAGTAGGCGGTTTCGGCGGTGAGAGTTTCCGGTACCACGCCGCGGATGTCGTAGGCGCGGAAGATGCTGTCAGGGAAGATCGGGGCGATTGCGGCTGGGGTGTTCATGGGCGGGGCGCTCTATCAGGAAAATGACTGGACAGGCCGACGGGTAGCGTCGGCAGGCTCAAGCTGAAGGGTATGACGGCGTTTTTGACAGAGAGTTCGTGGTGGGAAAGTGCCATGAGACAGCGTTACCCCGATCGCCCTCGCCTAATACATTGATTCCGGATGGGAAACCTAGCAGAAAGCCATTGCGCATTTTTTGCCCTGAAACACAAGCTTAATAAACAGGCCGGGCAACGCACCCGGCCTGGAGCGCCAGGATCAGTGGCTACCGGAATGCCCGAAACCGCCAGCACCGCGCTGGCTTTCGTCGAATTCCTCGACCAGTTCGAAGTGCGCCTGGACCACGGGAACCAGCACCAGTTGCGCGATGCGCTCGCCTACGGCGATGTTGAACGCTGTTTGACCGCGGTTCCAGCACGACACCATCAATTCGCCCTGGTAATCGGAGTCGATCAGGCCTACCAGGTTGCCCAGCACGATGCCGTGCTTATGGCCCAGGCCGGAGCGCGGCAAAATCAATGCGGCCAGGCCTGGGTCGCCAATGTAGATCGACAGGCCGGTGGGGATCAGCAGGGTCTGGCCCGGCTCCAGGATTGTGTCCTGCTTGAGCATCGCCCGCAGGTCGAGGCCGGCGGAGCCCGGTGTGGCGTACTGTGGCAACGGGAATTCGTTGCCGATGCGTGGGTCGAGAATCTTGGCTTGTAAGGCGTGCATGAAAATTAAACCTGGTTCAGACGTTCGGCGATAAAAGTGATCAGCTGGCGGGCAATCTTGCCTTTGCTGGTCTGGGCGAAAAGCGTGGCGTGCAACTGGCGGTCGATCACGCTGCAGGCGTTTTCTTCGCTGTTGAAGCCGATGCTCGGGTTGGCGACGTCATTGGCGACGATCAAGTCCAGATTCTTGTCCTTGAGCTTGCGCGCGGCGTAATCGAGCAAGTGTTCGGTCTCAGCGGCGAAGCCGACGCTGAACGGACGGTCGGGACGGGTGGCAATGCTGGCGAGGATGTCCGGGTTGCGCACCATTTGTAGTAACAAGCCGTCGCCGCTTGTAGGGTCTTTCTTCAATTTTTGCGGGGCAACGACTTCGGGGCGGTAGTCCGCCACCGCAGCCGAGGCGATGAACAGGTCGCACGGAATCGCCGCCTCGCAGGCCGCGAGCATGTCCCGGGCGCTGACCACGTCGATGCGCGTGACCCGGTCCGGGGTCGGCAGGTGCACGGGGCCGGTGATCAGCGTCACCCGGGCACCGGCTTCCACGGCGGCCTCGGCCAGTGCAAAGCCCATTTTTCCCGAGCTGTGGTTGGTGATGTAGCGCACCGGGTCAATGTTTTCCTGGGTTGGCCCGGCAGTAATCAGCACATGTTTGCCGGTCAAGGCCTGGCGCTGGAAGCAGTCGGCGGCGCATTGGGCAAGGTCGGTGGCTTCAAGCATGCGCCCCATGCCGACATCGCCGCAGGCCTGGCTGCCGGACGCGGGGCCGAAGACTTTCAGGTCACGGCTCTGGAGCAGTTGCAGGTTGGCCTGGGTGGCCGGGTCGCGCCACATGGCCTGGTTCATGGCCGGCGCGACGGCAACCACCGCGTCGGTGGCGAGCACGAGGGTAGTCAGCAGGTCATCGGCGATGCCTTGTGCCAGGCGGGCGATCAGGTCGGCGGTGGCCGGGGCGATCAACACCAAGTCTGCCCACTTGGCCAGCTCGATGTGGCCCATGGCGGCTTCGGCCGCCGGGTCGAGCAAGTCCAGGTGAACCGGGTGCCCGGACAGGGCCTGCATGGTCAACGGCGTGATGAATTCACTGCCGCCGCGAGTCATGACCACCCGTACTTCCGCGCCCTGGTCGATGAGCCTTCGAACCAGATCGGCGCTCTTGTAGGCGGCAATGCCGCCGCCGACGCCCAGAACGATGCGTTTCCGATACAGCCGCTGCATAGGCCTGCCTTTCGATTTCAGTGGTCAGTGCAAGACGAACCCCTTGGCAGCAGCCTGCCAGGGCGCAAATCGCCTGCAAAAAAGATGGGCTACGATATCACAGCGACCGCTACGGAACAGCGGCGCCCACATTCAGGGAGATGCTATGAGTATTCGCGATTGGCCCGTGGCCGAGCGGCCACGGGAGAGGTTATTGGCGCTGGGGGCGGGGAGTCTTTCAGACGCCGAACTGTTAGCGATTTTTTTACGCACCGGTGTGTCCGGCAAAAGCGCGGTGGATCTGGCACGACAACTATTGATTCAATTTGGCAGCCTGCGCGCGCTGCTTGAAGCTGACCAGATCACATTCAGCAATCATATGGGTCTGGGCCCGGCGAAGTTCGCCCAGCTGCAAGCGGCTCAGGAAATGAGCCGTCGCCATTTGGCGGAGCGGGCACGGGAAAAGACCACACTGGAAAGTCCCTTTGCGGTCCGTGAGTACCTCAAGTCCATGCTGCGCCACGAACCCCACGAGGTGTTCGGTTGCCTGTTTCTCAATGCCAAGCACCAAGTGCTGGCCTACGAGACGCTGTTTCGCGGTTCTATCGACAGCGCCAGCGTCTACCCTCGGCAGGTGGTCAAGCGCGCCCTGGCCCACAACGCCGCTGCGTTGATCCTGTGTCACAACCATCCTTCAGGCAACACCGAGCCCAGCCAGGCCGACCGGATGCTCACCGGGAGGCTTCAAGAGGCGTTGGAGTTGATCGATGTGCGGGTGCTCGATCATTTCATTGTCGGCGATGGAGATCCGCTGTCGATGGCGGAGTATGGGTGGATGTGAGGCAGCGACAAGCTTTCAGCTTCAAGCCGCAAGCTCAGAGCCGGGTGTGATCTGCTCTTGAGCTTGCAGCTTGCAGCTTGCAGCTTGCAGCTTGCAGCTTACGGCTTGAGGCTGACCTTCGAATAATCCTGCCGCCCAAATGGGCTCACCGCATAACCCTGCACATCCTTGCGGGTCAGCGCGAAGGCGGTCGGGTGCGCCAGGGGCAGCCATAAGGCCTGTTGCTGGATCTGGGCCTGGGCCTGTTCGTAGAGCTTGGCGCGCACGCCTTGCTCGCCGGTGGTCTTGCCGGCGCTGATCAGCTTGTCCAGGTCAGGGTTGCAATAGCGGGCGAAGTTGGTGCCGGACTTGACCGCCGCGCAGGAAAACTGCGGCGTGAGGAAGTTGTCCGGGTCGCCGTTGTCGCCCGCCCAGCCCATGAACAACAGGTCATGCTCGCCGGCCTTGGCACGACGGATGAGTTCGCCCCATTCGATCACCCGGATTTCGGCCTGGATGCCGATTTCTGCCAGGTCCGATTGCAGCAACTGCGCGCCGAGGCTGGGGTTGGGGTTGAGCAGGCTGCCGGAAGGGCGGGTCCAGATGGTGGTCTTGAAGCCGTCCTTGAGGCCGGCCTTGGCCAGCAGCTCACGGGCCTTGGCCGGGTCATGGTTGTAGCCGGGCAAGCCCTTGGCGTAGCTCCAGGTGTTCGGCGGGTACGGGCCGTTGGCGGCTTGAGCGGTGCCTTCGAAAACGCTCTTCAGATAGCTGGCCTTGTCAAAGGCGAGGTTGATGGCTTGTCGTACCTCAGGCTTGTCCAGCGGCGGATGCTGGCTGTTGATCGCCACGAACGCGGTCATGAAAGCGTCGGTCTGGGCCACGTTCAACGTAGGTTCCTGTTTGGCGGCCTGCACGTCCAGCGGCTTGGGCGACAGAGCGATCTGGCATTCGTTGCGGCGCAATTTCTGCAGGCGCACATTGGCGTCCGGCGTGATGGCAAAGACCAGCGGGTCTACCTGAGGCTTGCCGCCGAAATAAGCCTCGTTGGCCTTGTAGCGGATCGAGGCGTCCTTCTGGAACCGGCTGAAAATGAACGGGCCGGTACCGATCGGCTGGCTGTTGAGTTTTTCTGGAGTGCCAGCCTTCATCAGTTGCTCGGCGTATTCAGCCGAATAGATGGAGGCAAAGCCCATGCTCAAAGTCGCCAGGAACGTGGAGTCGGCATGATCGAGGGTGAAACGCACGGTCAGCGGGTCCAGCGCGTCGATTTTCTTGATCAGCGCCGGCAATTGCATGGATTGGGCATGCGGGAAGCCGCTCTGCGCCACTTTGTGCCAGGGGTTTGCCGGGTCGAGCATGCGCTCGAAGCTGAACTTCACGTCTTCGGCAGTCAGGTCCCTGCGCGGGGTGAAGTATTCGGTCTGGTGGAACTTGACGTTGGGGCGCAGCTTGAACAGATACGTCAGGCCGTCGGTGGAGACTTCCCAGCGGTCGGCCAGGCTGGGGACCACTTTGCCGCTGGCGGTGTCGAAATCCACCAGGCGGTTCATCAGCACGTCGGCAGAGGCGTTGGTGGTCGTCAATGAATTGTACTGGACGACATCGAACCCTTCCGGGCTGGCCTCGGTACAGACACTCAAGGCGGCAGCCTGGGCCAAGGGGCTGAGCAGCAGCGGGGCGAGCAACAAAGGTAGGGCAGCGAGGCGCATGATCGGTTTTCCTGTGCAGGTCGAAGGCCCATCTGCGAGTGCAGTCTGGAAAAGGCCTACCCTAGTGGGCTCGCTGGTAAATGACTATCCCCTTTTTACATTTTCCGGCACTCTGCAACGGCACGCCCGTGGTAGAAACCCGTGGCGAACGGTGAAAAACCTCGATGCAGCGACGAGCGGTCGGAGGCTGCGCCAGCCTTTGCCCTAGCCGTCCGGCGCGGTCGGGCGATGCTTCGGCGTGAAGACAAATCACATCGGCTGTTGTTGCACGGTGGTCTTTCTGGTATAAAGCAGCGCTCTTTTCTAGGGGCCCGGTTCCTTCACTGTAGGTGTAGCCGGTAAGACCCTTAAAGAAACGCGGCGCCTGGCGCCAAATGACTGAGAGATTAAGCGGCCAACCCATGCCGGGTTGGGCATGTGGTTTTAGAGGGCTGAGGCATGTCGAGAGTCTGTCAAGTTACCGGTAAGGGTCCGGTGACTGGGAATAACATTTCCCACGCAAACAACAAAACCCGTCGTCGTTTCCTGCCGAACCTGCAGCATCACCGCTTCTGGGTTGAAGAAGAGAAACGTTTTGTGCGTCTGCGCGTATCTGCCAAGGGCATGCGTATCATCGACAAGCGTGGCATCAGTGTCGTGCTGGCCGAACTTCGTCGCGATGGCAAGGTTTAAGGGAGCTAATCATGCGTGAATTGATTCGTTTGATCTCGAGCGCCGGTACTGGTCACTTCTACACTACCGACAAGAACAAGCGTACTACCCCGGACAAAATCGAGATCAAGAAATATGATCCGGTTGTTCGCAAGCACGTGATCTACAAGGAAGGCAAAATCAAGTAATTGATTTTTCCCTCTTACAAAAAAGGCCCGTATCGCGAGATACGGGCCTTTTTTGTTGTGCTCAGGTTTGGGGGGCAGTGACGCTATCGTTCAACCGCAGTTGATGCTGACGATGATCCTGTCGGCATTGGTGTGCAGGTTGATGCGTCGCGGACGCAGATCCCAGCTTGTAGGGTATTTCGGGCCTGTGGCGCGAACGGGCGCGCCGTTGGCCAGGGCGCGAACCTCTTCAAGCAGCTCGGGGGTGCATTTTTGGCCGATGGTGTATTGAGCGATGGCCAAGTCGCATTGATCGGGTAAGACGGGCATGTTGCCTCCTTGCAATATTGATAGGTCGGGACGCTCACCTGTCGGGTTGGCCGCACGTCCTGTGCGTAGCCGTTGCGACAAAAAATCCGTGACGCCCGCGGGCAGTTTCATCTGCCGTGGTACTCGTCGACCAGCGAAAGAGTGTCAGCTGCTTTTTCGGTCGGGCTCAAGCCTTCTGCTCGAACACCACATAGATCTTGCGGCACGGCTCCAGCACTTCCCAGGTGCCGGTGAACCCGGCCGGAATCACAAAGCGGTCACCGGCCCGCAGGGTCTTGGCATTGCCATCGTCGTCCCGCAGCACGGAGACGCCCTGGACGATCTCGCAATATTCATGCTCGGTGTAATTGACCCGCCACTGGCCGATGGCGCCTTCCCAGACCCCTGCATTCATCTGCCCGCACGGGCTGTTGTAGTGGTTGAACACCGCTTGTTCGGGGTCGCCCTTGAGCACTTTGGCCGCGTCCGGGCGATAGCGTTCGGCGATGGTATTGGCCTGGCTGAAATCGACGATGTCCTGAATGCTCATGCGGGTGATCCCCAGTGATAGCTTGGAAAGTCCCGAGTCTATGTTTATTAAAACGAACATCGCAAGGCCGTTTTCCAGCGTTGTGTCAAATATATTGAAACATGACCGGCCGCTGGTTTAGGGTGGCGGATGCCCTGTGCCAAAAATAGCGCCGAAACGACGCCGAAATCAGGCTGGCCGGGCAGAATTCTTTGGACGCTGCGCAGTGCGCGGCGTTCTCACTCAATAAGAGGAGGACACACGCATGACCACCCTGACTCGTGCCGACTGGGAACAACGCGCCCGCGACCTGCAGATCGAAGGCCGTGCCTTCATCAACGGCGAGTACACCGATGCGGTGTCCGGCGAAACCTTCGATTGTCTCAGCCCGGTCGATGGCCGCTTGCTGGGCAAGGTCGCCAGCTGCGATGCCGCCGATGCCCAGCGAGCCGTCGAAAACGCTCGTGCCACTTTCAACTCTGGCGTCTGGTCACGCCTGGCGCCAAGCAAGCGCAAAGCAACCATGATTCGTTTCGCCGGGCTGCTCAAGCAGAACGCCGAGGAATTGGCCCTGCTCGAAACCCTGGACATGGGCAAGCCGATCAGTGACTCCCTGAACATCGACGTTCCCGGCGCGGCACAAGCGCTGAGCTGGAGCGGCGAAGCCATCGACAAGATCTACGATGAAGTGGCCGCTACCCCGCACGATCAGTTGGGCCTGGTAACCCGCGAGCCGGTGGGCGTCGTCGGCGCTATCGTACCGTGGAACTTCCCACTGATGATGGCCTGCTGGAAGCTCGGTCCGGCGCTGTCCACCGGTAATTCGGTGGTGCTCAAGCCGTCGGAGAAATCCCCGCTGACTGCCATTCGCATTGCGGCATTGGCCATCGAAGCCGGCATTCCGAAGGGCGTACTGAACGTGTTGCCTGGCTATGGCCATACCGTCGGCAAGGCCCTGGCGCTGCACATGGATGTCGATACGCTGGTGTTTACCGGTTCCACCAAAATTGCCAAACAGCTGATGATCTATTCCGGCGAGTCCAACATGAAACGCGTCTGGCTGGAAGCCGGCGGCAAAAGCCCGAACATCGTGTTCGCCGATGCCCCGGACCTGCAAGCTGCGGCCGAGTCCGCTGCCAGCGCCATCGCGTTCAACCAGGGCGAAGTCTGCACCGCCGGCTCGCGTTTGCTGGTGGAGCGTTCCATCAAGGACACGTTCCTGCCCCTGGTGATCGAGGCCCTCAAGGGCTGGAAGCCAGGCAACCCATTGGACCCGGCCACCAATGTCGGCGCCCTGGTGGATACCCAGCAGATGAACACCGTGCTGTCCTACATCGAGGCGGGTCACAGCGACGGCGCCAAGCTTGTGGCCGGTGGCAAGCGGATTCTCGAGGAAACCGGTGGCACCTACGTTGAGCCAACGATTTTCGACGGTGTGAGCAATGCGATGAAAATCGCCCAGGAAGAAATTTTCGGCCCGGTGCTGTCGGTCATCGCCTTCGACACGGCCGAAGAGGCTATCCAGATCGCCAACGATACGCCGTACGGCCTCGCCGCAGCGGTATGGACCCGGGACATCTCCAAGGCCCACCTCACCGCCAAGGCGCTGCGTGCCGGCAGCGTGTGGGTCAACCAGTACGATGGCGGCGACATGACCGCACCGTTCGGCGGCTTCAAGCAGTCGGGCAACGGTCGCGACAAGTCGCTCCATGCGTTCGACAAATACACCGAGCTGAAGGCGACCTGGATCAAGCTCTGACATTGTCGGCCCGGACCCTGTCCGGGGCTTTCATGTCACACAGGTCATTGTGGGAGCGGGCTTGCTCGCGAAAGCGGAGTGTCAGTCAACTTAGCTGTTGAATGGGAAACCGCCTTTGCAAGCAAGCTCGCTCCCACATTGTTTTGCGCGGTGCCTGGAAAACCGATAACCATCCACAGGAGCGTGGAAATGCGTTGGGCGACCTATTTCGCCGTGTTGGCGTCGGTGCTGAGCGTCGGCCTGGCCCTGGGCGTGAGCATGCCGCTGGTATCGCTGCGCCTGGAGGGCTGGGGCTATGGCTCGTTTGCTATTGGGGTGATGGCTGCCATGCCCGCCGTCGGGGTGTTGCTCGGGGCCAAGGTATCGAGCCGGCTGGCGGCGCGCTTCGGCACCGCCGCGCTGATGCGTCTGTGCCTGTGGGGCGGCGCCGTGTCCATCGGGCTACTGGCGCTGCTGCCCAGTTATCCGGTCTGGCTGCTGTTGCGCCTGGTGATCGGCGTGGTCCTGACCTTGGTGTTCATCCTGGGGGAAAGCTGGATCAATCAACTGGTCATTGAGAAATGGCGTGGGCGATTGGTGGCGCTGTATGGCAGCAGCTATGCCCTGAGCCAGTTGTCCGGCCCGTTGCTGCTGGGCGCGTTGGGGACTGATCATGACTATGGATTCTGGGTGGGCGTCGGCCTGCTGCTGATTGCACCGTTGCTGTTGCTGGGCCGTAGCGGCGCGCCGAGCAGCGAGGCCGGCAGTGTCACGCTCGGCGATTTATGGGCGTTTTGCCGAGGCTTGCCGGCGATTGCCTGGGCCGTCTCGTTGTTCGCCGCGTTCGAAGCGATGATCCTCACGTTGTTGCCGGTGTATTGCTTGAGGCAAGGCTTCAATGCCGACATCGCATTGGCGATGGTCAGTACCGTGGTGGTCGGTGATGCCTTGCTGCAGTTGCCCATCGGCGCCCTGGCCGATTACCTGTCGCGCCGGGCGTTGTTCATGGGCTGTGCGGTGGCGCTGACCTTATCGAGCCTGGCGGTCCCGCTGCTGATCGACACCTGGCTGATCTGGCCGCTATGGGTGCTGTTCGGCGCCAGCGCGGGTGGTTTGTTTACCTTGTCGTTGATCCTGATCGGCGAGCGTTATCGCGACGATGCACTGGTACGGGCCAACGCCCATATCGCGCAACTGTGGGGGCTCGGTTGCCTGATCGGTCCGCTGGCAGCAGGGGCGGGTAGCCAATGGGTCAGCGGGCATGCGCTACCTTTGTTCATGGCGGCGGGGGCGTTCGGCCTGGTGATTCTGTTGTTGCGCCAAGGGGCCTTTGGGTCCGCCCAAACCGCTTGAGAACCCCCGTGGCGAGGGAGCTTGCTCCCGCTGGACTGCGAAGCAGTCCCGGCTTTTGCGGTTGCTGCGCAACCGAGCGGGAGCAAGCTCCCTCGCCACCAAAAGCGGGCTACCTCTAAAGCATCCGCTCCAACCCGACGGTCGTGCTGAACCAGGCATTGAACCGGCGCCACCAGCTGCCCGGTTCGCGGTCCATGTCATGTAATTGGCCGTTGTCTTCAGTCGTCCATACCAGCTTTCCATTTTCCAGCCGTGCCTGGTAACTCAGGGCGGGCGCCATGCCTTGCAGCGCGAGTTCGCGTACCTGGCCGGCGAGTTCCGGGCTGTCCACGAGCACGCCGACTTCGGTGTTCCACAGCACTGAGCGCGGGTCGAAATTGAACGAGCCAATGAAAGATTTCTGCCGGTCGAAAGTCATCGCCTTGCTGTGCAGGCTGGAGTCCGATTCGCCGTAGGACTTGCTGTAGAACAGGTGAGGGCTGCTGCCTTTGTCGCCCGGTTGGCGCCGCAGTTCGAACAGGCGTACGCCATGTTGCAGCAGGGCCTTGCGATAGGGGGCATAACCACCATGCACCGCCGGCACATCGGTGGCCTCCAGGGCGTTGGTCAAAAGGCTCACCGATACCCCGGCATCGGCGCGGCTGGTCAGGTACACCAGGCCTGGCTGGCCGGGAACGAAATACGCCGAAATCATGATCAGTTCTTTGCTGACTCCCTCCAGCTCAGGGGCCAATTGCGTGGTCAGCAATAAATGCGGATCCGGCTCGCCCGTTGCCAGTACTTTGCTGGGCGCGTCCCACAGCGCCTGGTTCCAGGCCCAGATCAACTGAGTGCGCCAGGTGTCCAGCCGCGGTTGGGTCTTGTAGCGGGTCAGTTGCTGATAGAGCGCATGATTTTCCTGCTGGGTCTGTTCCAGGGACTCTTGCAGACGCAGGCGACTGTTGGCCAAGTCCTTGGCGGCAGGGCGGTGAGACAGGAACTGCTCGATGGGTTTGCTCAGGGCGCTGTTCCAGTATTGATCAAAGCTTTGCCCCAGTTGCTGAGCCACCGGTCCGACGCCAAGCAGGTCGATGTCGGTGAAGTTCAGGTTCGGTTCGGCGTCGAAATATTCGTCACCCAGATTGCGGCCGCCGACGATGGCCATGCTGTTGTCCGCCAGCCATAACTTGTTATGCATCCGCCGGTGTTGTTGCGACAGGTTGAGCAGCCGCCCGAGGTTGCGAGTCACGCCGGTCGCGCGCCCCAGGTGCAAAGGGTTGAACAGGCGTATCTGGATGTTCGGGTGGGCGGCGAGGGTCGCGATGATCTGGTCCAGGCCATCGCTGGTGGTGTCGTCCAGCAGGATGCGCACGCGCACGCCCCGGTCGGCGGCCTTGAGCAGCTCGTCCACGAGCATTCGTGTGCTGATGCCGTCATGGACAATGTAGTACTGCAAGTCCAGGCTGCCTTGGGCGTGGCGGATCAACTCCGCGCGGGCGGTGAAGGCATCGGTGCTGTCCGAGAGTAGCCGGAAGCCGGATCGTCCTTCATGGGCGGCGACCTGGGTCTGGACCGAGCGGCCGAACGAAGATTCGGCGGCGGGCAACGCCTCGGAAGGCTCGCGTGCAATGTCTAAACTGGCGCAGCCGCTCAACAGCGAGGCGACTAGCAATAGCGCAGGCAGGATCGGTCTGGATCTCACGTAGGATCGTTCCGCTTGTTTGCGTTGATCGGCGTCAGGTGCTGCATCCTTTCGTACAGGTCAGACGCTGCCGCGCTGGGTTTCGTTCAACAGCGCAGCAGCGGCAACTCCTACCTTGCGCACGGCCTCTTCGATCTGCGTCGTTGGCTTGGCAGCGTAGTTCATCCGCAAGCAGTTGCGGTACTTGCCCGACGCCGAAAAAATGCTGCCGACGGCAACCTGTACGCCTTGGTCGTGCAGGACTCGATTGAGCTTCAGGGTGTCGAAGCCTTCAGGCAATTCCACCCACAACATGAAGCTGCCCCGCGGGCGACTGGCACGGGTGCCGGGCGGAAAATAGCGGCTGACCCAGTCGATCAATATGTCGCGATTACGCTGGTATTGCGTGCGCATCCGGCGCAAGTGAGGTTCGAAATGCCCACCCTGGAGAAACTCGGCGATGGCGATCTGCGGTTGTGGCGCGGTGGAGCCGGTGCTGATGTATTTCATGTGCAGTACCCGCTCCAGGTACCGGCCCGGTGCGACCCAGCCAATGCGCAGGCCTGGCGCCAGGGTCTTGGAAAAAGAACTGCAGAGCAGGACGCGGCCGTCGTCGTCGAAGGACTTGATGGTGCGAGGTCGCGGGTACGTGTAGGCCAGTTCCCCATACACATCGTCCTCGATAATCGCCACGTCGAAGCGTTGCGCCAGGGTCAGCAGAGCGCGCTTGTTGGCCTCGGGCATGATGTAGCCCAGCGGGTTGTTGCAGCTGGGGGTCAACTGTATGGCTTTGATCGGCCATTGTTCCAATGCCAGTTCCAGGGCCTCCAGGCTGATGCCGGTCAGCGGGTCGGTGGGAATCTCCAAGGCTTTCATGCCCAGGCCCTTCAGGGTTTGCATGGCCCCGTGAAAACTGGGTGAGTCCACCGCGACGATGTCGCCTTGTTCGCAGGTGGCGCGGATGCTGACGGACAACGCCTCGTGGCAGCCCGTGGTGACGATCAGGTCGTTGGGCCCCAATTGGCAGCCGGAGGCCAGCGACAGCCGGGCGATCTGTTCGCGAAGCGCGAGGTTGCCGTAGATATTGTCGTAATACAGGCCTGGCATGTCTTGCCGACGGCTGATCTGCGCCAGGCTGCGCAGCAGCGGTTTCATGGTCGGCGAGTTGATGTCAGGCATGCCGCGTCCCAGCTGCACCACGTCCGGGCGCGGTACGGCGCGTATCAGCTCCAGCACTTGGTCCCACTGGGAGATATCCACCGGGCGTTGGGCCGGGCGACCTACTACCGGCAAATCCGGCAGCTCGCGACTCACGGGGACGAAATAACCGGACTTGGGCCTCGGCATCGCCAGCCCGCTGTCCTCCAGCACACGGTAGGCCTGCTGTACCGTGCTGAGGCTGACACCATGTTCCGTGCTCAAGGCGCGCACCGACGGCAACCGATCACCAGGGCGATAGAAACCCTGTTCGATACGGGTGCCGAGCAATTCGGCGAGGTTCACGTAGAGGGTCATGGTGCGCTCCCGAGGAGGTGGATAAGAACAACCAATACAGTTGGCTTGGAAAATGACGATTCAGTGTCAAAAAGCGGCAATCTGTATTGATATAAAAGACATGGGTTGAATCTGTATTGCTTTTGGCCGTCCGCGCATCATGAAAGCTCTGGCTACCCAAGTAAACAGGAGCGATCAAAATGAACGGCTTGAGCGATGTGCGGCTGACGTTACACAGTCAGGAACTGGCGGCAGGGCAGGATAATGGGCTGCGCAGCGCGACGTTGCGCAACGCACCGTCCGACCTGAGTCGCTGGGCCCTGTTCTGGCACCGCCTGCATACACGCAAGGCCTTATTGGAACTTACACCCGAACAGTTGCGCGATATCGGGCTGAGCCGGGAGCAGGCGCGGGTGGAGGGGCTAAAGCCGTTCTGGCGGCTTTGAAACGGTAAAGAACCGTGGCGAGGGAGCTTGCTCCCGCTGGGTTGCGTAGCAGCCCCAAGATTTTTACGGTCGCTGCGCGGTCGAGCGGGAGCAAGCTCCCTCGCCACGGGGGCTGAATTCAAACCAGTTCTTTCAACCGATGCCACAACATCCCCAGCGCCAGCAACGGGGAGCGCAGGTGCTTGCCGCCAGGGAAGGTCATGTGTGGCACTTGGGCGAAGAGGTCGAAGCCGCCGCCTTGCTGGCCGCTGATAGCCTCGGCCAGCAGCTTGCCGGCCAGGTGCGTGGCATTGAGTCCATGACCGGAATAGGCCTGGGCGTAATACACATTGGGTTGATCCTTGAGCCTGCCGATCTGTGGCAAACGGTTGGCACCAATGCCAATCATGCCGCCCCATTGGTAATCGATCTTCACGTCCGCCAATTGCGGGAAAACCTTGAGCATTTTCGGGCGCATGTAGGCGCCAATGTCCTGCGGGTCGCGGCCCGAATAGTGACAGGCACCACCGAACAGTAGGCGCCGATCCGCCGAAAGCCGGTAGTAATCCAGCGCGACTCGTTGATCGCAGACCGCCATGTTCTGCGGCAACAGCGCCTGTGCCTGGGCCTGGCTCAAGGGTTCGGTGGCGATGATGTAGCTGCCAGCCGGCAGCACTTTGCCGCCCAATTGCGGATTGAGGCCGTTGAGGTAGGCGTTGCAGCCCAGTACCAGCGTCTTGGCGCGGACCGAGCCCTGTTGGGTATGCACCTTTACTTCGGGGCCGTAATCGATACGCGTGACTGCCGATTGCTCGAACAACCTGACGCCCATTTGCTGCGCGGCGCCAGCCTCGCCCAGGGCCAGGTTAAGCGGATGCAAATGGCCGGAACCCATGTCGATCAATCCCCCGACATAGCGATCCGAACCCACCACGCTGTGCATTTCATGGGCTTGCAACAGCCGGGTCTGGTGGCGATAACCCAGGCTGCGCAGTTCTTCAACCTCTTCGGCGAAGCCTTCCAGGTCGCTGGGCTTGTTGGCGAGGTCGCAATAGCCCCAGGTCAGGTCGCACGGGATCTGGAAACGCTCGACGCGCTGCCGGACGAGTTCCACCGCCTCAAGGCCCATGAGTTTCATCTGGCGCACACCGTCGGTGCCGATGATCGGCGTGAACTGGTCGAGGCCATGGCCGACGCCACGGATCAATTGACCACCGTTGCGTCCACTGGCGCCCCAGCCGACCCTGTGTGCTTCCAGCAAAACGACGCTCATGCCACGTTCGGCCAGTTCGATCGCCGTGTTCAGCCCGGAAAACCCGCCGCCGATCACGCAGACATCCGCCACCAGCTCGCCTTGCAGCACCGGATGGTCCGGCTGCGGCAGGCTGCTGGCGGCGTAATAAGAGTCGGCGTGGGCGTGGCTCGGGACAGGTTGCTGAGCACGGGCGTTCATGTGCGTAATCCTGATTTTTGTGTTTGAGAAATTTTACGGAGCATAAGCCGTGGGTTCGCCTACGGGCAACACTGGTCGCCTGGCGCTGTCTGGTGCACGGCTTTTAAGGCAGAATCCCGGGCAGTCCCACCTCGGTAAGTGCCACGATGAGCTGCAACGGTCAAAAAATTCGCGCGCTGCGCCAGCAGATTCCCTCGTTCGAGTGCGTACCGGGCTGCCATGACTGTTGTGGGCCGGTGACCACTTCACCTGAAGAAATGGCTCGCCTGCCCCGCAAGACCCGCGCCGAACAGGACGCGGCCATGGAAGCGCTCGATTGCGTGCATCTGGGGCCAAACGGTTGCACGGTCTATGACGAGCGACCGCTGATCTGTCGGCTGTTCGGCACCACGGCGACCTTACCGTGCCCCAACGGGCGGCGGCCGGTGGAGTTGATTCATCCCCGGGTCGAAAAGCAGATCCATGAATACATGGCCAGCACTCGGCAGGTGCTGGTCTAGCCGCCAGGGATACCCAGTCGCGGCCTTCGCGGGCATCCAGGCGACCACTTCCAGAATCAGCGTTAATCCGGAATCGGCAGGCTCAAGCTCTCCTTCACTTCCTCCATCACGATATAACTCTTGGATTCGCGCACGTGAGGCAGCTTGAGCAGGATGTCGCCCAGCAGCTTGCGGTACGAAGCCATCTCGGAAATCCGAGCCTTCACCAAATAGTCGAAATCTCCTGAAACCAGGTGGCACTCCAGCACGTGGGGCAGTTTCAACACGGCGCGTCGGAACTCTTCGAAAGTGTCGCCGGATTTGTAGTCCAGGCTGATCTCGACGAATACCAGCAAGCTACCCTTCAAGTGCTGCGGGTTGAGCCGGGCGTTGTAGCCCATGATGATGCCCTCGCGCTCCAGGCGCCGTACTCGCTCGGTGCAGGGCGTGGTGGAGAGTCCGACCTTTTCCCCCAGTTCGGTGAAGGAGATCCGCCCGTCCGCCTGAAGGATGCGCAAGATGTTGCGGTCGATCTTGTCCAGCTCGCGTTTGGTCTGGGTGTTGGTACGCACAGGTGATGCGCCTCCATGAAAAGGGTTTTTGCCGAGAATTCTCGCCAAATATAGGCATTTATATAGTGAAAAGCACTGGCTAATCTTTTTTACACTGCGCCTATCTAAGCTTTGTACAACAAACGTCAGCGGTTATCCGCGATGAGGGCATCAACATGCGCGTTCTGGTCTTGGGTAGCGGCGTCATCGGTACCGTCAGTGCTTATTATCTGGCCCGCGCCGGGTTTGAAGTGGTGGTGGTCGACCGTCAGCCGGCGCCCGCCATGGAAACCAGTTTCGCCAACGCCGGCCAGGTGTCGCCGGGTTATGCCTCGCCATGGGCAGCGCCGGGTGTGCCGCTCAAGGCCATCAAGTGGCTGCTGCAGCGCCATGCGCCGCTGGCGATCAAGGCGACTGCCGATATCGACCAGTACCTGTGGATGGCGCAGATGCTGCGCAACTGCACCGCCAGCCGCTATGCCATCAACAAGGAACGCATGGTCCGTCTGTCCGAGTACAGCCGTGACTGCCTCGACGAATTGCGCGCCGAAACCGGTATTGCCTATGAGGGCCGTAGCCTTGGAACCACGCAGCTGTTCCGCACCCAGGCCCAGCTCGATGGCGCGGCGAAAGACATTGCCGTTCTGAAGGAGTCCGGTGTGCCGTTCGAAGTGCTCGACCGCGCAGGCATTGCCCGGGTCGAACCGGCCCTGGCTAACGTCACCGATATCCTGGCCGGTGCCTTGCGCCTGCCCAACGACCAGACCGGTGACTGTCAGATGTTCACCACGCGCCTGGCGGAAATGGCTGTGAAACTCGGTGTGCAATTCCGTTTCGGCCAGGACATCCAGCGCCTGGACTTCGCCGGTGATCGCATCAACGGTGTCTGGATCGATGGCAAGCTGGAAACCGCCGACCGCTACGTCCTCGCCCTGGGCAGCTATTCGCCGCAATTGCTCAAGCCTCTCGGGATTCGTGCTCCGGTGTATCCGCTCAAAGGCTATTCCCTGACTGTGCCGATCACCGACCCGGCAATGGCGCCGACTTCGACCATTCTCGACGAAACCTACAAGGTCGCGATCACCCGGTTCGACAACCGAATTCGCGTGGGTGGGATGGCGGAGATTGCCGGTTTTGACCTGTCCCTCAACCCGCGCCGGCGGGAAACCCTGGAGATGATCGTCAACGACCTTTATCCTCAGGGCGGCGACCTGGCCCAGGCAAGCTTCTGGACCGGGCTGCGTCCGACCACGCCGGACGGCACCCCGATCGTGGGCGCGACACCTTTCAAGAACCTGTTCCTGAACACCGGCCATGGCACTCTCGGATGGACCATGGCGTGTGGTTCCGGTCGCCTTTTGGCCGACCTGATGGCGAAGAAAAAACCACAGATCAGTGCCGAAGGCCTCGATATTTCCCGTTATGGCAACAAACACCAGGAGTCTGCAAAACATGTCAATCCAGCGCCAGCTCACCAATGACCGCATGAGCCAGGTTGTCGTGCACAACGGCACCGTTTACCTGGCGGGACAGGTCGGCGACGACATGAGCGCCGGTATTGAGCAGCAGACCCGCGAAGCCCTGGGCAATATCGAGCGTTTGCTCGACCTCGCCGGGACGGACAAGAGCCGCCTGCTGTCGGTGACGATTTACCTGAAGGATGTCGAGACCCACTTTGCAGGCATGAATTCGGTCTGGGACAAATGGCTGCCCAAAGGCGTCGCCCCGGCCCGTGCCACAGTCGAGGCCAAATTGTGCGAGCCAGAGATCTTGGTGGAGCTGTCCGTCGTGGCCGCGCTGCCCTGATCCTGGCAAAACGATCCCTCTCCCGGTGCTGTTGGTGGTTCGTGCCGTCAGCCAGCGCCGGTTTTTTTTCATGACCGTCTAGAAGCCTGCCGCCATGCGTCCTGCCCGTGCCCTGATCGATCTTCAAGCCCTGCGTCACAACTACCATTTGGCCCGCGAACTCAGCGGGGCCAAGGCCTTGGCGGTAATCAAGGCTGATGCCTACGGGCATGGCGCGGTACGGTGCGCCGAGGCGTTGCAAGACACGGCGGACGGGTTTGCCGTGGCCTGCATCGAAGAGGCGCTGGAGCTGCGTGCCGGCGGGATTCGTGGGCCGGTCCTGCTGCTCGAAGGCTTCTTCGAAGCCAATGAGTTGCCGTTGATCGTCGAGCATGACTTCTGGTGCGTCGTGCATTCGCTGTGGCAACTCGAAGCGATTGAGAAGGCGACACTGAGCAAGCCGATCACGGTCTGGCTCAAGCTCGATTCCGGGATGCATCGGGTCGGGTTGCATCCGGCCGATTACCAGGCGGCCTATCGCCGCTTGCTGGCCACCGGCAACGTGGCGAAAATTGTGCTGATGAGCCACTTCGCCCGTGCCGATGAACTGCATGATCCCAGCAGCACCGAGCAATTGGCGGTATTCGATGCGGCTCGCCAGGGGCTGGCGGCGCAGATCAGCCTGCGCAACTCACCGGCCGTACTGGGCTGGCCGCAGATTCCCAGCGACTGGGTGCGTCCGGGCATCATGCTCTACGGCGCCACGCCCTTTGACGAGCCCAACGCTGTCGCCGCGCGCCTGCAACCGGTCATGACCCTGGAATCGAAGATCATCAGCGTGCGTGAGTTGCCCGCCGGAGAACCGGTGGGCTATGGTGCCCGCTTCGTTACAGCGCAGCCGACCCGGGTCGGCGTGGTCGCCATGGGGTACGCCGACGGTTACCCGCGCCAGGCGCCGAACGGCACGCCGGTGCTGGTGGATGGGCAGCGCAGCCAACTGGTCGGACGGGTGTCGATGGACATGCTGTGCGTCGACTTGACCTCCATCCCCCAGGCCGGGCTCGGTTCGACCGTGGAGTTATGGGGCAAGAACATCCTCGCCAGTGACGTCGCGAAGGCTGCCGATACGATTCCTTACCAGATCTTCTGCAACCTGCGCCGAGTGCCACGGCTCTATTCCGGGCATTGATGCGGGGCGCAACCTACCGAAAGTCGCTTCACCGCACAGGATTCGGGCCAAAGTGTTGTAAATACTGAACGCTGTCGCCATGATAACGCTCACTTTCCTCACAACCTGATTCCCTGGAGGCTCCTGCATTGGACGTCGGTGAACGACTGCAATCCATTCGTAAACTCAAAGGCCTTTCCCAGCGTGAACTCGCCAAGCGCGCGGGCGTCACCAACAGCACTATTTCGATGATCGAGAAAAACAGCGTGAGCCCCTCGATCAGCTCGCTGCGCAAGGTCCTTGGCGGGATTCCCATGTCCATGGTCGAGTTTTTTTCCGAAGAGATCCTCCAGGAGAAACCGACCCAGATCGTCTACAAAGCCAACGAGCTGATCGACATTTCCGACGGCGCCGTGACCATGAAACTGGTGGGCCGGGCACACCCGAGCCGGGCGATTGCCTTCCTGAACGAGATCTACCCGCCGGGCGCTGACACCGGCGAGGAAATGCTCACTCATGAAGGTGAAGAAACCGGGATCCTGGTGGAAGGGCGACTGGAACTGGTGGTTGGCGTCGAAACCTTCGTGCTCGAGGCGGGCGACAGCTACTATTTCGAGAGCACCAAGCCCCACCGTTTCCGTAATCCGTTCGATGCGCCGGCGCGACTGATCAGCGCAGCCACGCCGGCCAATTTTTAGGAAAAGAGGCGCCGGGCCCCAGGGCACGGCGTTCAAGGAGTGAGCCGGCATTGCGAACAAGACCCTTGCGACTTTGGGGTTGTTTCAGTGTGACGGGCTTACCGCTATACTTGCGCCCGCCTGCAAACCGTGGCCGCAGGCGTGACTAGCCACCATTGAGGGTGTACGCGTGAACCTAATTATGAAAATGCTGGCTGCACCAGCAACCGTATTGGCCCTATGGGCTGCGAGCGCTCAAGCGGCGCCCAACGACGAAATCGCCAAGCGCCTTGAACCCGTCGGCCAGGTTTGCGTTCAGGGCAAGGAATGCAAGGGTATGGAAGTGGCCACTGCGGCTGGCGGCGCTGGCGGTGCCAAGAAGCCTGCCGATGTGATTGCCAAACACTGCAACGCTTGCCACGGCACCGGCCTGCTGGGCGCGCCGAAGATCGGTGACAAGGCTGCCTGGAAAGAACGCGCCGATCACCAGGGCGGCCTCGACGGCATCCTGGCCAAGGCCATTACCGGCATCAACTCCATGCCGCCTAAAGGTACCTGCGCCGATTGCTCGGATGACGACCTCAAGGGCGCCATCAAAGAGATGTCTGGCCTGTAATTCGCCTGCTTCTTTCACAAAACAGCCGCTTACGAGCGGCTTTTTTGCGCCTGGGGTTTTTCAGGGCTGTTCATCGCAACCAAGACCCGGCAAGCTCGGTCCAACCCACATTCAAGGAATGTCCCGGAGGGTCGGATGGTGCAGTTGTGTTCAATCGAACAGGCGGTGGATGACGTGCTCCAGCGCCTGCCCGCACATATCCACCTGGGCATGCCCCTGGGGCTGGGCAAACCCAACCTGTTTGCCAACGCGCTGTACCGACGCATCGCCCAGTTGCCCGAGCGACAACTGACCATCTATACGGCCCTGAGCCTGGGCCGGCCAACCTTGGGCGACGGGTTGCAGAAACGCTTCCTCGAACCCTTCGTCGAGCGGATCTTCGGCGATTACCCCGAGCTCGATTACCTCGCCGACCTGCAACGCGACAGCCTGCCGGCCAATATCCGGGTCGAGCAGTTCTTCATGCAGCCCGGCAGCCTGCTGCACAGCGCATCGGCTCAGCAGAACTACGTCAGCAGCAACTACAGCCACGCCGCCCGGGACATCAACGCGGCCGGCTTGAACCTGGTGGCGCAGTTGGTGGCGAGCGACCCCGAACACCCGGATCGCCTGAGCCTGAGCTGCAACCCGGACATCACCCTCGACCTGTTGCCGATGATCGCCAAGCGCCGAGCGGCCGGGGACACCATTTTGATGGTCGGCCAAGTGCACAGCGACCTGCCCTACATGCCGGGGGACGCAGAAGTCGGCATCGACGGGTTCGATCTGCTGATCGATGAAAAGGACAGCCACACGCTGTTTTCTACGCCGAACATGCCGGTGGGGTTCCAGGATCATCTGATCGGCTTGCATGCCAGTACCCTGGTGCGCGACGGCGGAACGCTGCAGATTGGCATTGGCTCCATGGGCGATGCCTTGACGGCGGCGTTGCTGGCGCGTCAGGCCGACAATGCCGGTTACCAGGCGTTGCTGGCTGACCTGAACCTTAGCCAATGGGCGCAACTGATCGAGCGCGAGGGCGGGGTCGAGCCGTTCGCCAAGGGGCTGTACGGCTGCAGTGAAATGTTCGTCAACGGTTTGCTGGTGCTGGCGGAGGCCGGGATCATCCGGCGCAAGGTCTACCCCGACGAGCCAACCCAGGAGCAGGCCAACGCGGGCACGCTCGACGAAACGGCGCAACCCGACGGCATCTGCATACACGGCGGTTTTTTCCTCGGCCCGCGAAGTTTCTACGAGCGCTTGCGCGAGCTGCCACAGGGCAGGCTCCGCGAATTCAACATGACCCGCATCAGCTACATCAACGAGCTGTACGGCCAAGAGCAACTCAAGCGCCTGCAACGACTCGATGCACGCTTCATCAACACGGTATTCACCATGACCCTGCTGGGCGCAGGTGTCGCCGACCAGTTGGAAGATGGCCGCGTGCTCAGCGGCGTAGGCGGGCAATACAACTTCGTCGCCCAAGGCCATGCGCTGGAGGGCGGGCGCTCGATCCTGCTCCTGCGCAGCTGGCGTGAGGCGGGTGGCGAGATCAGCTCGAACATTGTCTGGGAATATGGCCATTGCACGATTCCCCGACATCTGCGGGACATCGTCGTGACCGAATACGGCATCGCTGATTTGCGCGGCAAGACCGACGCCGCAGTGATCGAGGCGTTGCTGAACATCAGCGATTCGCGCTTCCAGCCCGGGCTGATCGAGCAGGCGCAAAATGCCGGCAAATTGCCGAAGGACTTCCGCCTCGACCCACGGTTCGCCGACAACACCTCGGAACGTTTGCAGGCGATCCAGGCGCGGCATCCGAACCTGTTTCCCGAATACCCGCTAGGCTGCGATTTCGATGGGGTGGAGCGAGACCTGCTGCGAGCGCTGAACTGGCTCAAGAGCAAGTTCAAGCTCACCGAGCTCCTGGAGCTGGGCAAAGCCGCCCTCGACGCCCCGGAGCCGTGGGAGTTTGCCGGGCATCTGGAACGGATGCAGCTGACAAGCCCCGAAGGGTTGAAAGAGGAATTGTTCCAGCGGTTGTTGCTTGCGGGTCTAAAGGCTACTGCGCAGTAGCTACCGAGGTAACTCCGTGTGGGAGCGGGCTTGCTCGCGAATGCGGTGTGTCGGTCGATACATTTTTGGCTGATCCACCGCATTCGCGAGCAAGCCCGCTCCCACAGGGTTTAACTGATGGTCAATCGATAAAGGTCACGACCCCACCCGTCAGCGACTTCACCCGCGCCAGCGATTCAACGCGATAGCCCTGGGCATCCAGTTCCGCGCGGCCGCCCTGGAACGATTTCTCGATCACGATTCCCAAGCCGGCCACGGTGGCGCCGGCCTGCTTGATGATGGAAATCAGCGCCTGGGACGCCTTGCCGTTGGCCAGGAAGTCATCGATGATCAACACCCGGTCGCTGCTGGTCAGGTGGCGCGGGCTGATGGCTACGGTGCTTTCGGTTTTCTTGGTGAACGAATACACGGTCGCCGACAGCAGGTTCTCGGTCAACGTCAGGGACTGCTGCTTGCGGGCGAAAATCACCGGTACGCCCAGGTTCAGGCCAGTCATGATGGCCGGGGCAATACCCGAAGCCTCGATGGTGACGATTTTGGTGATGCCCGAATCCTTGAACAGCGCGGCAAACTCGTCGCCGATCAGCTTCATCAATTGCGGGTCGATCTGGTGATTCAGGAAAGCGTCGACTTTCAGGACCTGATCGGAAAGCACGATGCCTTGTTCGCGGATTTTCTGGTGCAGGGCTTCCATGAAGCCTCCTTTGATGACGCGTTCAGCGCCTGAAGTCGTTAAAAAAAGTAGTCGATTCTAGCGCTTTAGCATCGCGCGTATATCCGCCAGGGCGCTGTTGCCGCGAACGACTTTGACTTCCGTCGGGGTGTCGTCGTTGCCTTCCCAGGCAAGGTCATCCGGCGGCAGCTCATCGAGGAAACGACTCGGCGCGCAGTCGATCACTTCGCCGTACTGCTTGCGCTTGGCGGCAAAGGTGAAGGCCAATGTCTGGCGGGCGCGGGTAATGCCGACATAGGCCAGGCGCCGTTCTTCCTCAATGGTGTCGGCCTCGATGCTGGAGCGGTGCGGCAGGATTTCTTCTTCCATGCCCATGATGAATACATAAGGAAACTCCAGGCCCTTGGAGGCGTGAAGCGTCATCATCTGCACGCCTTCGGCGCCGTCTTCCTCTTCCTGCTGGCGCTCAAGCATGTCCCGCAGCACGAGTTTGCCGATGGCGTCCTCGACAGTCATCTCGCCGTCTTCGTCTTTTTCCAAGGTGTTTTTCAACGCCTCGATCAGGAACCACACGTTGCCCATGCGGTAGTCGGCGGCCTTGTCGCTGGAGCTGTTGGTGCGCAGCCAGTTCTCGTAATCGATGTCCATGACCATGCTGCGCAGCGCCGAGATCGGATCCTCGCCGGCGCACTGTTCGCGGACCTTGTCCATGAAGCGCTTGAAGCGCGCCAGGCGGTCGGTGAAACGGCTGTCCAGATGTTCGCCCAGGCCGATTTCGTCCGTGGCGGCGTACATCGAGATTTTGCGCTCGGTGGCGTAGTTGCCGAGTTTTTCCAGGGTGGTCGAGCCGATTTCCCGGCGTGGGACGTTGATCACCCGCAGGAAGGCATTGTCGTCATCGGGGTTCACGATCAGACGGAAGTAGGCCATCAGGTCTTTCACTTCCTGACGTCCGAAAAAGCTGTTGCCCCCCGACAGGCGATAGGGGATCTGGTGATGCTGCAGTTTCAGCTCGATCAGCTTGGCCTGGTAGTTGCCCCGGTACAGGATCGCAAAGTCGCTGTACGGCCGGTCGGTGCGCAAGTGCAGGCTGAGGATCTCCATGGCCACGCGCTCGGCTTCGGCGTCTTCGTTGCGGCAACGGATCACGCGAATCTCGTCGCCGTGGCCCATCTCGCTCCACAGCTGCTTTTCGAACTCGTGGGGGTTGTTGGAAATCAGCACGTTGGCGCAGCGCAGGATGCGGCTGGTGGAGCGGTAGTTCTGCTCCAGCATCACCACTTTGAGCGACGGATAGTCTTCCTTGAGCAGCATCAGGTTTTCCGGCCGCGCGCCGCGCCAGGCGTAGATCGACTGGTCGTCGTCGCCCACCACGGTGAACTGGTTGCGTTTGCCGATCAGCAGCTTCACCAGCAGGTATTGGCTGGCGTTGGTGTCCTGGTATTCGTCCACCAGCAGGTAACGGACCTTGTTCTGCCATTTTTCGAGGATGTCGGCGTGGTCCTGGAACAGCTTGACCGGCAGCAGGATCAGGTCGTCGAAGTCCACCGCGTTGAACGCCTTGAGGGTGCGCTGGTAGTGGGTGTAGACGATGGCGGCGGTCTGTTCCTTGGGGTTGCGGGCGTTTTCCAGGGCTTCGGCGGGCAGGATCAGGTCGTTTTTCCACGAGCCGATCATGTTCTTGATCTCGTCCACGCCGTCGTCGCCCGAGTACTCCTTCTGCATGATGTCGGTCATCAAGGCCTTGACGTCGGTCTCGTCGAAAATCGAGAAGCCTGGCTTGTAGCCCAGTCGCGCGTGTTCCTTGCGGATGATGTTCAGGCCCAAGTTGTGGAACGTGCAGACCGTCAGGCCGCGCCCCTCACCCCCGCGCAGCAGGCTGCCGACCCGCTCTTTCATTTCCCGAGCGGCCTTGTTGGTGAACGTCATGGCGACGATGTACTGGGCACGGATGCCGCAGTTCTGGATCAGGTGCGCGATCTTGCGGGTGATCACGCTGGTCTTGCCGGAGCCTGCGCCGGCGAGCACCAAAAGAGGGCCGCCGACATAGTTCACGGCTTCTTGCTGCCGGGGATTGAGTCGGGACATGACAGGGTCAGGGAGTCGTTTGCGAAATGGGCCGGCATTTTAACAGGCTTCGAGAATTGTGCTGCTCTGTCCGACTTGTGACGCACAACTGCATTGTCATTTGCCGCTTTTGCTACTTTCACGCAGGATGTGGGGCGAATTTGCGTCTACCGTACGGTTTCGAGCGTGAAAAAATATATCGCAAGCATGTGTTTGAGAACCATTGGCATTGGTCATTGCCCGTTGGCAAGCCATAATGCCCTGCGCCAACCACCTTGCAGAGTCTAGGGAGTCAGCTTGTCAACGCCTGTCGAACCCTTGCGTTTGCTGTTATTGGCCGAAGAGGCTGCGTGGTCAGCGATTTTGCGCGAGTGCCTGGCGCCCCTGGGCCCTTCGGTCGTGTTGATCAGCGCCCCGAACTGGGAGTCGGTCAGCAGCCTGTTCGAAGACAACCGCAACGCGGTTCTGTTGACGGTCGCAGCCTTGCAGCCGGCGCCGGGCCGCTGCCGCTTGCCGACTATCCTGTTGCTCGAACAGGAACCTGCCCATACCCCCGACGGCGTCAGCGACTGGCTGGTGCGCGATGTGCTCGACAGCGCGACCCTGCGTCGTTGCCTGCGCCATGTCCGTGAACGCGGTGTGCTGGAAAACACATTGCAGCGCCTTGCCGAACAGGACCCCCTGACGGGGATCGCCAATCGCCAAGGGTTCCAGACGTTGCTGGCGGCGCGCCTGGCTGAAAACGACGGTCGTGGCCTGGCGCTCGGCCATCTGGACCTGGATAACTTTCGTTACGCCAACGACGCCCTCGGCCACCAGGCCGGTGACCGCTTGATCCTGCAAGTGGTGTCGCGACTCAAGGGCGCACTTGAGGCCGGCGATCAACTGGCGCGGCTGGGCAGCGATGAGTTCGCGTTGTTGATCGACACCCGGCGTGCGCCCCAGCGGGCCGAGTGGATCGCCGAACGCATCACCGAAGCCATGGCCGAACCCTATTGGGTGGATGGGGAAAGCCTGCTGATCGGTTGCAGCCTGGGGGTTGCCCATGCACGGGCCCAGGCCGGCGCCGATCCGCTGATGTGGCACGCCCATATCGCCATGCAGCAGGCCAAGAGTACGCAAGGCTGTACGTTTCATATTTTCAACGAGCGCATCAATCGCAATGCCCGCAGCCTCGCCGACCTGGAAAGCGAGTTGCGCCGGGCCCTGCGCCGCGACGAGCTGGAACTGCATTATCAGCCTCGGCTGAACCTCGATGGCGGCACCATCGTCGGCCTCGAAGCGCTGGTGCGCTGGCGTCATGGCGAGCGTGGCTTGCTGCCGCCGAGTGAGTTCGTGCCGCTGGCCGAACAGAGTGGCCTGATCGTGCCGCTGGGCTACTGGGTGATTTCTCGGGCCCTGCGGGACATGCAAGCCCTGCGTGAACGAGGGCTGGCACCGCTGCACATGGCCGTCAACCTGTCGTTCCGACAGTTCCAGGACAGCCAGTTGTTACCGACCCTCAGCCGGCTGATTGCCGAGCGGGGCGTCGAGGCTCAGTGGCTGGAGTTCGAACTCACCGAAACCGCCGTCATGCGTCGCAGCGAACTGGTCAAGCAGACCATGGATGCCCTGGGCCGCCTGGGCGTGCGCTTTTCGCTGGACGACTTCGGCACCGGATTTTCTTCTTTCGTGCACCTCAACAGCCTGCCGATCGCCTTGCTCAAGATCGACAAGAGCTTCGTCGGTGGCATGGAGCAGCGCGAAGAAAACCGCAAACTGGTGCATGCGATGATCAACCTCGCGCACAACCTCAACCTGGAGGTGGTGGCAGAAGGTGTGGAAACCCAAGAGCAACTGGACCTGCTGCGCGGTTTTGGTTGCGATCAGGTGCAGGGCTTTCTGATCAGCAAGCCGTTGCCGCTGCCTGAGTTGGTTGAATACTTGACGGCGGATGGCAGCCAGTCGACGCAGGAGCGGGTGGTTTAACCCGATTCTCCATGTGGGAGCGGGCTTGCTCGCGAATGCAGTGTGTCAGCCAGGCATTTA
>NZ_LHVI01000030.1:0-80576 GCF_001269755.1 Pseudomonas sp. Q12-87
ACTTCAACCACTTGCGCTTCCGATCTCTCGTTAGCGGGAGGCGAATTCTACAGCGTTACTCGCTGCTGTCAACACCTCTTTTTCACCGCTTTCGACCGAGAAGATCGAATCGTCAACAGAGCCTTACAACACCGCCCCATCAACTCCTTCCGGACCTCGATGAACTGAAGCCCTGCACCTTCGAAACCTACTTAACTCGTTGAATCTCAAGGAGTTTTCCGTTTCGACTGCGCCGGAAGTGGGGCGAATTATAGACGTCTGGATTTTGCCGTCAACCCTTAATTACGCTTTTGTTGCAGTCGAGACCTTCCGTCCCAACAAACGCGGGATTCGGCGCATAAGCGGTGGGATCCTGAGCATCAACAGAACGGCCCCTATAAAGGCGTAGATCGACCATTCCTTCAGATCCGCCCGAACAATCCAGAGCATATGCAGCAACCCAAGCCCCAGAATCAGATAAACCACGCGGTGCAACTTCTTCCAGCGCACACCAAGACGCCGCTGACTGTAGCGATTGGAGGTAACCGCCAGAGCCAACAAACCGAGGAACCCAACCGCCCCGACAATAATGTAAGGCCGCTTGCTGAGTTCGACACCCAACTGCGACCAGTCGAAGCCCAAGATAAAAGCCGCATATCCACTCAGATGCATCACCACGTAGGCAAAACACCACAACCCCAGCTGCCGTCTGACGGCAATCCACCCCGCCCACCCCGTCAATTTCTGCAAGGGCGTCATGCTCAACGTAATCAATAGCAACACCAGCGTTCCCAGCCCGAGCCGATCCACCAGCACCTTGCCCGGGTCGGGACCCAACGAGTTCACTAACGCCTCGTAGAGCCAGAGCAGCGGCCAGAGCGCCGCCGCAACGAAAACGCTGATCCGCCACGCTGGAAAACGCATCAGTAATCCTTCCTCAGGTCCATCCCTGCATATAAAGACGCCACTTCATCTTGATAGCCGTTGAACATCAGCGTATCGCGCACATTGGGACTGAACAGGCCACTCGGCAGACGCCGCTCATGGGCTTGGGTCCAGCGTGGGTGATCGACCGTGGGATTGACGTTGGCATAGAAGCCGTATTCATCGGACGCAATACTCTGCCAGGTGGTCTTCGGCTGCTCGCTGACCAAGCTGATGCGCACAATGGACTTCACGCTTTTGAAACCGTACTTCCACGGCACCACCAGCCGCAACGGCGCGCCGTTCTGGTTAGCCAGCTCCCGCCCGTACATGCCTACCGCCAGAATCGCCAACGGATTCATCGCTTCATCCAACCGCAAGCCCTCGACATAAGGCCAATCGATCAAGGCGAAACCGGAGCGCTGCCCAGGCATGACCTTGGGATCCTGCAAGGTTTCGAAGCGAATGTACTTAGCCTTGGAAGTCGGCTCGACTTGTTTGAGCAATGCGGAGATTGGAAAACCGATCCAGGGAATGACCATCGACCAGGCCTCGACACAGCGCAGTCGGTAAATCCGCTCCTCCATCTGATAAGGCTTCATGAAGTCTTCCAACCCATAGCGCCCCGGCTTACCCACCTCCCCGTCCACGACCACACTCCAAGGCTCGGTTTTCAAAGATCCGGCATTGGCTGCCGGATCACCCTTGTCGGTGCCGAACTCATAAAAGTTGTTGTAATGAGTGGCGTCCTTGAACGGGGTAATGGACTCGTCCTTGACGGTCACTGCTCCCCATCGGGTAGAAGGCAGCTTCTCGGCAAACCAGGACGGCGCCTTGCCCGGCTCGACATCGGCATAACGCGCCGCATCGGCAGCATTGGCCCATTGTGGCAAGCTGCTCACGGCGAGGCCGGCCATGGTGGCGCCCAGCATTTGACGACGGGAGAGGTAAAGGGATTCTGGCGTGACGTCCGATTCACGGCAGTCGGACGTCTTGGGGGTCTTGATCAGCATGACAACTCCGCAGTATTGGAAGGCAGGTGCACCAATAGACTGCGGAGTATGGGCGAAATTACATTAAGGCAACGTTTAGTGTCGGCGAAGACGCAGTAAATATTGCACCGGCCCGGAAGCGGCATAAGCAAGGAACACCAGCAGCAGGATACGCGGCGGATCACTGAAGACCACCGCGAACACCAGCACCACCGCCAGAATCGCAACGAACGGGACGCGCCCCTTCAGGTCCAGCTCTTTGAAGCTGTTGTACTTGATGTTGCTGACCATCAGCATCCCCGCGGCTGCGACCAGCAATGCCACCAGGAACGACATCTTCGAACCCTGGATGCCGTAGTCGCTGAATGCCCAGACGACACCCGCCACAACACCCGCCGCCGCCGGACTGGCCAGGCCGATGAAGTAGCGCTTGTCAGCCTTGCCCACTTGCGTGTTGAAACGCGCCAGGCGCAACGCAGCACCCGCCACATAAATGAAGGCAACCATCCAGCCGACCTTGCCCATGTCTCCCAGTGCCCAGCCGAACGCCAGCAAGGCAGGGGCCACACCGAAGGCGACCATGTCGGACAGCGAATCATATTCAGCGCCGAACGCACTTTGGGTATTGGTCATGCGGGCCACACGCCCGTCCAGACCGTCGAGCACCATGGCGACAAAGATCGCAATGGCAGCGAAGGCAAAATAGCGACTCGCCCCCGCGCTATCACCGGCGCTCAACGCGGCCTGGGCACTCATGGAGTTGATGATGGAATAGAAACCGGCGAACAGGTTCGCGGTGGTGAACAGGTTCGGCAGCAGATAGATGCCACGATGCCGGACCTTACGGCCTTCAGCGTCATGGCCTTCTTCGACGTGTTCATCGATGGGCAGCAGGCTTTCGGCGTCAGGAGCCTGGTTTGGCTCGTCGGGACGTTCGCTCATGGACAGTACCTTGCAACGGTGTGAAAAAATTCGACAGATGTCTGGGACGACGGTTCGGCCGCAAACGATGCAGCTTTATACCAGAAGCCATCGCCCAAACGAAAAAACGCGGCCAGGGCCGCGTTTTTCGATCAAGCTCGCGACTTAGTTCTTGGCTTTGTCGACGATCTTGTTGGCACCGATCCACGGCATCATCGAGCGCAGTTGCTCGCCGATGATTTCGATACCGTGAGCGGCGTTGTTGCGACGCTTGGCGGTCATCGAAGGATAGCCGGTAGCACCTTCGCTGATGAACATCTTGGCGTATTCACCGTCCTGAATACGTTTCAGGGCGTTGCGCATGGCCTGGCGGGATTCGGCGTTGATGACTTCCGGGCCGGTCACGTACTCGCCGTATTCGGCGTTGTTGGAGATCGAGTAGTTCATGTTGGCGATACCGCCTTCGTACATGAGGTCAACGATCAGCTTCAGTTCGTGCAGGCATTCGAAGTAAGCCATTTCTGGCGCGTAGCCTGCTTCAACCAGGGTTTCGAAACCGGCTTTCACCAGCTCGACGGTACCGCCGCACAGAACGGCTTGCTCGCCGAACAGGTCGGTTTCGGTCTCGTCCTTGAAGGTGGTTTCGATGATGCCGGTACGACCGCCGCCAACACCAGCAGCGTAGGACAGGGCAACGTTCTTGGCATTGCCGGACGCATCCTGGTAGATCGCGATCAGGTCAGGGATACCGCCGCCTTTCACGAACTCGGAACGCACGGTGTGGCCCGGGGCTTTCGGCGCGATCATGATCACGTCGAGGTCGGCACGCGGTACAACCTGGTTGTAGTGAATCGCGAAGCCGTGGGAGAAGGCCAGGGTGGCGCCTTTCTTGATGTTCGGCTCGATTTCGTTCTTGTACAGCGCAGACTGGAACTCGTCCGGGGTCAGGATCATGACCAGGTCGGCTGCGGCAACAGCGGAAGCCACGTCGGTAACTTTCAGGCCGTGGGCCTCGGCCTTGGCAACGGTGGCCGAGCCTTTACGCAGGCCGACGGTCACGTCAACGCCGGAGTCTTTCAGGTTGCAGGCCTGGGCGTGACCCTGGGAGCCGTAACCGATGATGGCGACTTTCTTGCCTTGGATGATCGACAGGTCGCAATCTTTATCGTAGAAAACTTTCATGAATTTCCTCTCTATCCGGCCATTCAGGCCATTCGCTAATTTGGTTTAGATGCTCAGTACTTTGTCGCCCCGGGCAATCCCGGTGACGCCACTGCGTACGGTTTCCAGAATCGAGGCAGTGCCGATCGATTGAATGAAGCTGTCGAGCTTGTCGCTGGTACCGGTCAACTGAACGGTATAGACGCTGGCGCTGACATCGACGATCTGCCCACGATAAATATCGGTAGTGCGTTTGATCTCGGCGCGCTGGGCGCCGGTGGCCTTGACCTTGACCAGCATCAGCTCGCGCTCGATGTGAGCGCTTTCCGACAGATCCACCAGCTTGACCACCTCGATCAGCTTGTTCAGGTTTTTGGTGATCTGCTCGATGACTTCATCATGGCCCACGGTGGTCAGCGTCAGACGCGACAACGTCGGATCTTCGGTTGGCGCCACGGTCAGGCTTTCGATGTTGTAGTTGCGCTGCGAGAACAGGCCCACTACGCGAGACAGGGCACCCGGTTCGTTTTCCAGAAGCAAGGAAATAATGTGTCGCATGATTAGGTACGCTCCGTCTTGCTCAGCCACATATCGCGCATGGAGCCGTCTTTGATCTGCATCGGATAGACGTGCTCGCTGGTGTCGACCGCAATATCGATCACCACCAGGCGATCCTTCATGGCGAACGCTTCCTCCATCTTCGACTTCAAATCCTTCGATTCGGTGATGCGCACGCCGACGTGACCATAAGCCTCCGCCAGCTTGACGAAATCAGGCAGCGATTCCATGTAGGAATGCGAGTGACGGCTACCATAGCTCATGTCCTGCCACTGGCGAACCATGCCCAGCACACCGTTGTTCAGGATCACGATCTTCACCGGCAGGCCGTACTGCAGGCAGGTGGACAGCTCCTGGATGTTCATCTGGATGCTGCCCTCGCCCGTGACGCAGGCAACGTCAGCTTCCGGGAAGCTCAACTTGATGCCCATGGCCGCCGGAAAACCGAAGCCCATGGTGCCCAGGCCACCGGAGTTGATCCAGCGGTTGGGCTTGTCGAACTTGTAGTATTGCGCAGCAAACATCTGGTGCTGACCCACATCGGAAGTCACAAAGGCATCGCCCTTGGTCACTTCGCACAGGGTCTCGATCACCGTCTGCGGTTTGATCACGCTGCCGTCGCCCTTGTCATAAGGAAACAGGCCGCGATCGCCGCGCCATTCATCGACTTGCTTCCACCAACTGGCCACGGACTCCTTATTAGGGGTCTCGCCGATTTCCTTGAGGATGGCGACCATTTCGGTCAGCACGCTCTCTACAGGACCGACAATTGGCACGTCTGCCTTGATGGTCTTGGAGATGGACGCGGGGTCGATGTCGATGTGGATGATCTTGGCATTCGGGCAGAACTTTGCCGCACCGTTGATGACACGGTCGTCGAAGCGCGCGCCGACGGCCAGGATCACATCGGCGTGGTGCATCGCCAGGTTGGCGGTGTAGCTGCCGTGCATGCCGAGCATGCCGATGAACTGACGGTCGGAGCCCGGGTAGGCGCCCAGGCCCATCAGGGTATTGGTGACCGGCAAGTTGAGCATTTTCGCCAGTTCGGTCAACGGCGCGGAGCCATTGCCCAGGATCACGCCGCCCCCCGAGTACAACACCGGACGCTTGGCCGCCAACAGCATTTCAGCTGCCTTGCGGATTTGCCCGGAGTGACCGCGTACGGCCGGGCTGTAGGAACGCAGCTTGGCTTTTTTCGGGAAGACGTATTCGAACTTCTCGGCCGGGTTGGTCATGTCTTTCGGGACATCGACCACGACCGGGCCCGGACGACCGGACTCAGCCAGGTAGAAAGCCTTCTTCATGACTTCCGGGATTTCCGACGCGTGCTTGATCATGAAGCTGTGCTTCACGATCGGCCGGGAGATACCGATCATGTCGGTTTCCTGGAACGCATCGGTGCCGACCATGGTGCTGGGCACCTGGCCGGAAATGATCACCATCGGGATGGAGTCCATGTACGCGGTGGCGATACCGGTGATGGCGTTCGTGGCGCCAGGCCCGGAAGTCACCAATACCACGCCGGCCTTGCCGGTGGCGCGGGCATAGCCGTCGGCCATGTGGGTCGCCGCCTGCTCGTGACGAACCAGGATGTGGGTCACTTCCGGTTCTTTGAACAGGGCATCATAGACATGAAGAAGAGCACCACCGGGGTACCCGTAGATATATTTGACGCCTTCGTCACGCAAAAAGCGGACGAGCATCTCACCGCCAGATAAAAGCTCCACGTTGTTCACCTCTAAAACGCCAGAATACCGACCCACACAAGGGGACGGGTCTTAATAGGTTTACTTCTCGGCAGAGCATGAGCGACGGTGGTCGCCGACTACGTCAGCACTGACTGAGCAAGTATTGGGATCGTCCCAAGTGTTGCGGGCCTTTCCCACCCAGCGCGAGGTAACGCGTTGCGGGTGTAACAGGTCGGCGCGGATGTGCGCCTCATGATCTGCCGAGTGGGTCTGCTTCTGGCAGTCCCTCTACAGCGGACTTTGGATTCTTCTGTTTCGCTTCCTTCAAGTCAAGTCGTCTATGTGCTTTATTCGAAGTAAGCGCATGAGAACGCAAGAAAAAACCTTTAAACGGCAACTGTGTTAGCTTCAATTGCGCAACCCACGACAAGGAAACAGCATGCGAATGTTCTTCTTGACGGCCAGCCTGCTGGTTGGCCTGAGCCCAATGTGCATGGCCGGTCAGGTCTATAAATGGGTGGATGCCCAAGGCGTGACCCATTTCGGCGCCCAGCCGCCCCAGGACGCAGAAGCCACGACGGTGATCAAGTCCGCCCCGTCAGCCACCAAGCCGCCAGCGCCCCCGTCCGGTGGCGTCATTGGCGATCAGAAAGCCATCGATCGACAAGTCAGGAAACAGGTTGCCGAACAGCAAGCCCAGCTCAAGGTGTTCTGCGAGCAGGCCAGGACCAACCTGGCACAACTGCAAAACAACCCGAGGGTACGCGAGGACGTGGACGGCGAAATGCGGCGCTTGACCGAAGAACAGCGCAAGGACCGCATCACCGAGTCACAGAGACAGATTGCCGAGAACTGCCAGTAGAACACTGGCAGTGGCGGTTCAGCGGGAGGCGGTGATCAGCAGGTCAAACTCTTTGAGCAGAACCTGCAATTGCCGATCCCTGCCCTGCACATCGCGGGCAGCAAAGACCATTTCGGCCATTTCCTGAATCCCGGACGCGTTCGGCAAGGGTAGATCCTGCTCGAGGATGGCTTTCATCCGTGGCAGAAAAATCCACTGCAACCACTGTTCGAAGTCCAGGGTGTCGACCGCGAACGGTTCGACACTGGCCAGCGCTTCGGGTGACGGCGAAACATCGCTCCACCAACCCTGCACCCGCAATTCCCGCTCAATAAGCAGCAATTGGTCGGCGATGCGCGGAAAACGCGTATCCATCAGAGCGAGACCTTGGCTTTCTGGCGCGCCAGTGCCGCGCCGGCGGAATCACCTTGTTTCTCACGGGCCTGGGCAATCAACTCCCACAGGCTGGCCTGGAGTGCCGGACGACCGCTGGTGAAGGTCAGGCCACGCCGGGCAAGCTGTTCGGCTTGCGGGGCATCGCCCTGGGCCATGCGCACCTGCGCCAGGCGGTAAAGCACCTGGGGTTCGCGAGGAGCGACGCGCTGGGCCCGCTCCAGGCTCGAAGACGCTCCGTTGAGGTCACCGCCGGCTTGCTGCTGCTGCGCAGTGGTCAGCAGGGCGAGTACCGGGCCGTCCAGTTGCTCATCGGCGGACAAGCCGCCCGAACCGGCCGACGGGATGCTGCCGGATGTCGAAGGCATGCTGTAGCTGCCCTGGTCGATCGGCGAAGTTTCGATCGGCCCCGGCGTGATGGGACCGGGCGTGATCGGCGTGCTGCTGATCGGTGCCGAAGTCGTTGCACCACCGCCGGGCACCATCACGACGACACCGGAGTCGCCCTGCGGGATTGCCTGGGTCTGGCCTTGTGCCGGGCGCTTCACCGTCGTCTGGCGGAAACCGCCATTGGCCGAGATCCGCTCGCTGTTGGAAACAGCGGTGCCGGAGTCAACGACCGGAATCGAACCGCGCTGTACGGTAGAGCAACCACTGAGCAAAGCTACGGCCGTTACCGCTGGAATCAACCACTTGTTCACTTGAAACCCTCTTTGCTTAATTCATCCAGTCCTTGACCCAATCCATCACCGATTCGGCGGGATTCTGAGTACCGCAGCCTGCGCCGGGCGGTGGCTCGCTGCCGCGAATATACGGCATCTGCACCGCCCCCGGGCAATTGGCATCGGAGCCCTGTCCAGTACGCGAATCGACCCAGGCCTGGACGATGTTGTCCGGTTGCGGCATGTCCAGCGGCAACGGATCGGCCTTGCGCATGAAACTGGTCCAGACCTGCAACGCGCCAGTCGCACCGGTGAATGGAGTCTTGCCGTTGTCGTCACGGCCAAGCCAGACCACCGCCAGCAGATCCTGGCTGAAACCGGCGAACCAACTGTCACGCGAATCGTTGCTGGTACCGGTCTTGCCGGCCAGGGTCAGGGTCCGCGGCAGCACGTTATAGACCGAGCTGCCGGTGCCTTCACGCATGACTCGCTGCATGGCGTTCTGGATCAGATAAATGGAAGCCGGATCGAAACGCTGCTGGATCTGGAACGGGTAACGCTTGAGCGGCTCGCCATCGGCGGTCAGCACACTACGGATCCCGCGCATCGGCGTATTGAAACCGCCGTTGGCCAGCGTCTGGTACATCGCCGCGACTTCGATTGGCGTAAGGCCACCGGCACCGAGCAGCATCGACGGGAACGCCGGCAACTCGCGGCTGACACCCAGGCGCGCCACCGTCTTGAGTACGTTTGGCACCCCGACTTCCAGTCCGAGGCGAGCGGTCGACAGGTTGTAGGAATGCGCCAGCCCCTGATAAAGGAATACCGTACCGTGGGAACGGCGGTCATAGTTTTGCGGTTTCCAGACCTGGCCATCCGCGCCCTTGACCGAGAACGTCTCGTCCGACAGCCAGCTTGTAAGGGTGTACTGGCTCGGTTTTTCCAGGGCGGTGAGGTACACCGCCGGCTTGATCAGCGAGCCGATCGGGCGTACCGCATCCAGGGCCCGGTTGAAACCGGCAAAGCTGGCCTGGCGACTGCCGATCATGGCCTGGACTTCACCGGTTTCCGGATTGGTCACCACCATGGCGGCTTCGACGTCCTCGGCGCCTTTGCGCCCGCCCAGCCGCTTGAAGGTATCCTCGACCGAGGCTTCGGCCTTCATCTGCAGGATCGGGTCGAAACTGGTGAAGATGCGCAAGCCTTCTTCGGTCAAGTCTTCGTCGCGATAGTCTTCTCGCAACTGACGCTTGACCAGGTCCATGAAACCAGGGAAAGAGCTGTCCGCCAGGCTGCCGCGCTTGGTCACGCCCAGCGGCATCTTTTTCGCCGCCTCGACTTGCTCGGCCGTCGCGACCCCTTGTTGTTGAAGCAGGTCCAGTACCAAGTTGCGCCGTTCGAGGGCGCGCTCTGGATTGCGACGCGGGTTATAAGAAGACGGTCCCTTGACCATGCCCACCAGCAAGGCCACTTGGTGCAGCTTGAGCTCGGACAACGGTTGGCTGAAGAAGAACTGGCTGGCCAGGCCGAAACCGTGCACCGCCCGCTGACCGTCCTGGCCAATGAAGACCTCGTTGAGGTACGCCTCGAGGATTTCCCGCTTGTCGTAGTGCAGCTCCAGCAACAGCGCCATCATGGCTTCGGTGAGCTTGCGCGTAAGGCTGCGCTCGTTGGTCAGGTAGAAGTTCTTGACCAGTTGTTGCGTCAGGGTACTACCGCCCTGGCGCATATGGCCCGAGGAGGTGTTGACCCAGACCGCCCGGGCAATCGACTTGGGCGAGACGCCGAAGTGATGGTAGAAGTCGCGGTCTTCGACGGCGATCAGGGTATCGAGCAGGTACGGCGGAACCTGGTCGATCTTGATCAGGATCCGGTCTTCGAGGTTCTTGGGGTACAGGCCACCGATCAGCAGCGGCTCGAGGCGCACCACCGACAGGCTCGCGTTGTTGGCGCCGGTCAATGCCGCCACGTAGTCGCCGGAAAAACGCACCCGCACGGCCTGCGCCTGCTCCATGCCTTCATAAAACTGGAAGCCACGGGTATTGAGGTCAACGGTATTGCCGTTGACCGAGGCCGCACCCGGGCCGTTGGCCACGCTTTCGCGGCGATAGCCCAGGGCATCGAGTTCAGTCAGGAAGTCGTCCCGGCTCAGCTTTTGTCCGACGAACAGTTCCAACGGCCGGGCATAGACCTTGGCCGGAATGGTCCAGCGCTTGCCGGAGAACTTTTCCTGGACCACGGCATCGAGATAGACCGCAAAACCGGCGAGCACGACAAGGCCAACCAGGCTGAGTTTAAGGGCCCAGCCCAGCCAGGGCCGGAGGCGGCTGGCGGGTGGTTTCTTGGGGGTACGGGGGGATCGGGTACGAGTCATGGCGGCGGATTATACGCACTTTGCTGCGGTTCAACATGAGCCCTGCTACACGGGCCATCCGGTTTGCGTTAGCGCGGCTTGCCGCCATAATGACGGCCTCGAATTTTCCAGACTCTGAAGGATCGCCCGTGAGCCAGTCCCTGATCGCCGCCCTGCAAAACCCGGCCCTTTACCCACATCCCGTCGAAGGGTTCCAGGTCATCGAAACGCACATTTCCTGGGTATTGCTCACCGGGCCCTACGCCTACAAATTGAAAAAACCGATGAATTTCGGCTTCCTCGACTTCACCACCCTCCAGGCACGCGAGCACTTTTGTGGCGAAGAGTTGCGCCTGAACCAGCGCCTGACCCAGGATCTGTACCTGGAAGTGCTGCCGATCACCGGCAGCGCCGAAGCGCCCCTGCTGGGTGGCGACGGCCCGGCCATCGAATACGCCCTCAAGATGCGCCAATTCCCGCAGAGCCAACTGCTCAGCACCCTGCAGGCCAACGGTGAGCTGACCACCGCACACGTCGACGAGATGGCCGCGCAGATCGCCCAGTTCCATCTTTCCACGCCAAAAGTACCCGCCGAAAATGACGCAGGCACTCCGACCAGCGTAATGGCGCCGGTGCTGCAGAACTTCGAACAGATCCGCCCGTTCCTCAGCGACAAGGCTGACCTGTTGCAACTCGAAGCGCTGCAAGCCTGGGCCGAAAGCAGCTTCGAACGCCTCCAGCCACTGTTCGCTCAGCGCAAGGCCGAAGGCTTCATCCGCGAATGCCACGGCGACATCCACCTGGGCAACGCCACCGTGATCGACGGCAAGGTGGTGATTTTCGACTGCATCGAGTTCAACGAACCGTTCCGCTTCACCGACGTCTACGCCGACACTGCATTCCTGGCGATGGACCTCGAGGACCGCGGCCTCAAGTCGCTGGCCCGACGTTTTGTCAGCCAATACCTGGAACTGACCGGTGACTATCAGGGCCTGCAATTGCTGAATTTCTACAAAGCCTACCGTGCGCTCGTCCGGGCCAAGGTCGCGCTGTTCAGCATGCCGGCCGAAGCCGATCCGGTGCAGCGCGCCACGACCCTGCGCCAATACCGCAACTACGCCAACCTGGCCGAAAGCTACAGCACCATACCGTCGCGATTCCTGGCCATCACCCATGGTGTTTCGGCCGTAGGGAAAAGCCACGTCGCGATGCGCCTGGTAGAAGCGTTGGGCGCGATTCGCCTGCGGTCGGACGTCGAGCGCAAGCGCCTGTTCGGTGAGCAACAGGTGCCAAACGATCCACAAGCCGGCATTTATAGCAGCGACGCCAGCAATACCACCTATGCCCGCCTGCACGAAATTGCCGACGTGATCCTGCGCGCCGGGTTCCCGGTCGTGATCGATGCCACCTACCTCAAGCGCGACCAACGCGACTCAGCGGCGAAGATCGCCGAAGCCACGGGCGCTCCATTCCTGATCCTCGATTGCAACGCGCCCCAAGCCGTGATCGAGACCTGGCTGGCCCAGCGCCAAGCGGACCGGAACGATCCGTCCGATGCCAACTTGGCCATCATCGCAGCGCAGCAGGCCAGCCGCGAAGCCCTGACGCCGACGGAAATCCTGTGCAGCAAAAGGGTCCAAACCAATGAGAGCGGCACGCTCGATATCGTGGTCGCGCAAATTCGCCAACGGCTGCCAGGCCTGTAGATAACTATTTAGGCCGTGGAGCGATGCACCGGCTTCACGGCCGCCAGGTGGTGGCACTATACTGGCGCCATAAAACCAACAGGTGATATGAAATGAGCCTTCCCAAGCTTCTCAACACCCCGCTTTATGCCTTGCTGCGCAAAGACGATATCGCCGGCTTCAACAAGGAACGCCCTCAAGGCCCGATCGACATGCGCGGCGGCGATTTCCGTGGCCTTGATCTGCGCGAGCTGAACGCCGACGACGTCGATTTCAGTGACGCCTACTTCCGCTCCGCCGATCTGCGCGGCATCGATTTTCGCAAGTCCTCATTGGAAGGCGCGAGCCTGGCCCATGCGCAGATCTCCGGCGCCTACTTTCCTGCCGAGCTGTCCGCCGACGAAATCCTCATGTCGATGAACTTCGGCACGCGACTGCGCTACCGCACCCGCTGACACTCGCCGCGCAGGCAACGACCTGCTGGCCGCACCCGAACAGATCTCCAGCGCCCCCGCCCGCGCTGGATGATGGACCTTGCCGACTATCTTCGCCTCATCGTGCGTAATGCCTTAGAAGCTTTTGCGCCGAATCCCGCCAAACAATCACGCTTTTCCTACTGAACGCTACACTGCTCAGAAGCTTGCCCACTGCACCAGTCGGCCGTCGCAAGGAGGCTCGATGAATGATGAACTGCAACACCTGAAAAACCTGGGCAAGACCTCAGCCCAATGGTTGCATGCCGTGGGCATCCACAGCGCCTCGGACTTGCGCCGGCTTGGCGCGGTGGACGCCTATCGCGCCGTGCGTACTCGCGGCTTCCGGGCCTCCAAGGTATTGCTGTACGCGATTGAAGGCGCGTTGATGGACGTGCACTGGAACGATATTCCCCCCGAACGCAAAGAAGCCCTGAACCAACAGCTGGACGCTATTTCGGCGCGTCACAAGGCCTGAGGGCATTTCCTGCACGACGCCCAGCGCCGCCGCGAAATATTCGACTCATCGCAAAAACAATGTTTGACATGGTAATGAGAATCGCTATGATTACCACATCCGGTCGCGAGACTGGTCGATATTTGAACAGCCCTTGGTTCGGACTCTCAGATATCTCCTCATCAGGCTAATCACGGTTATTTGACCCGGCTCTTGCCGGGTCTTTTTTTGCTTGCTGTAAATCATGTCCCGGTCTGTTCACGCATTTGCGCGCAATAATCCTGCGGCGGCCTGGCTGGCGTGTACCAGACGTAATCCGCCATCGCCGAGGTCACCTCGCTGCCCTCTTCGGCCAGCAACAGGACCACCGGCCTTTCGTCGGCTGCCAGATCCGATATATGCAGCGGCACACCGACATCCTTGCGGCCATGCCAGGCGCCGACCAACAACAACGCAGGCGTTGGCGCCTGCAACAGACGCTCGGCCATGCGCCGATCCCGCTGTTGCTGCACGGCCAGCATCGCTGGCATCTGGGATTCGGGTAACAGACCGCAGTGGGACTCACGGATCTGCCCCAACAGCAGCTCCTGCATGTTGGCTGCAGTGGAGTGGCTACCCGTCAGGGTCGGCGGTTGCCGATAGAAACGCTGGATCTCGGCAACGTCCAGATTGGCGGCCAGCACCGGGTAGCCTTGGGCCAAGGCAAACTTGACGACAGGTCCATACAAGCGCCAGTCCCAGCCCGGCGACCAGCCCAGGGCACCGGCCAGGTCGTCCGGCAGCACAGGGGACCGGCGGACCGCGTCGACCCGGGCCTGTTGGGAGGGCGTCAGCATTTCCAGCAGCAAGCTACCCTGGGGCCGCTGCCCGGCGAGCGCTCGCAGCAACCAGGCCTGCAGCACATGATGATCCGGATTGTCGTGTTGCTCGCCTATCACGGTCCGAGGCGCCTTCGCCAAGCGCTCGACCAACGCCTGGGGCGTCATCGCCTGGCCACTATGCATGCCACGAATTCGTCCGGCCAACGGAGGCGGCGCAACGCTCTGACAGGCCGTCAGCACACTCAATGCCAGGATCAGGATCAGGCGCACGTCTACATCCTCACGAAACCCTCAGCGGGCAATGATCAATGGATGCCCGCGCTCCGGATGGTCTTGCACCAGCACGTCGAGGCCAAACACCGCCTTGAGCGGCTCCGGGCGCAGCACGTGCCGAGGCGTGTCCAGGGCCACCGGCCGACCGGATGCGAGCAGCAACAGGCGATCACAGTAACGCGCCGCCAGGTTCAGGTCATGCAGGATGACCAGCACCGCAGCGCCACGATCCGCAAACTCGCGCACCGCCTGCAAAATAGTGTGTTGATGCAGCGGATCGAGCATCGACGTCGGCTCGTCCAACAGCAAGGTCTGCCCCGCCTCACCCGGCCACAACTGCGCCAGCACCCGGGCCAGGTGCACCCGCTGGCGTTCACCGCCGGACAACGCCAGGTAGCTGCGCCCGTGCAGGTGCGCCGCATCGGCGGCTTGCAGCGCGGCAGCGACGATTTGCTCGTCGCGCACACGGCCACTGTGGTGAGGCAGGCGGCCCATGCCGACGACCTCCTCGACACGGAAGGCAAAATCCAGCGTCGAAGATTGTGGCAAGACCGCCAGGCGACGGGCGCGCTCGGCAGCGTCCCATTGCGCCAGTGGCCGGTCATCGAGCCAGACCTGTCCCTGGGCCGCAGGCATCTGCCCGCACAGGCCCGCCAGCAGGGTACTTTTACCGGCACCGTTGGGACCGAGCACCCCGAGTACTTCGCCGGGACTGAGCGCCAGATCGATGTCCGCCAACACGGTTTTCCGGCCCCGGTGAATGTGCAGGTTCTGCGCTCGCAACATCAGGTGCGTCCTCGCAGCAACAAGTAGAGGAAGAACGGCGCGCCGATGAAGGCCGTGACAATGCCAATCGGCAATTCCGCCGGAGCCAGCGCGAGGCGTGCCACCAGGTCAGCGAACAGCAACAGGCTAGCCCCCGCCAGCACGGAGGCCGGCAGCAACACGCGATGATCGGGACCGGCCATCAGTCGCACCAGATGCGGCACCACCAATCCGACGAAACCGATCATGCCGGCCGCCGCCACCGCCGCCCCAACGCCCAAGGCTGTGCAGAACACCAATTCACGCTTGAGCCGTTCGACGTCGATGCCCAGGTGGGCGGCCTCGGACTCACCCAGCAACAGCGCGTTGAGCGCCCGGGCCCGACGCGGCAACCACAGCGCCACGCCGGCGCTGACCAGCAACAGCGGCCACAACCGCGCATAGCTGGCACCGTTGAGACTGCCAAGATTCCAGAACGTCAGGGTGCGCAGGGTCGCGTCATCCGCCAGGTAGGTGAACAGGCCCACTGCCGAACCGGACAGTGCAGTCAGGGCGATACCGGCCAGGAGCATGGTCGCGACGTGGGTCTGGCCATTACGTCGACCGAGACGGTAGACCAGCGCCGTGACCCCAAGACCACCGAGAAACGCACATAACGACAATACATAGGGACCGACCGCGTCGGGCAGACCGCCCAGTGCCGAACCGCCCACGATCGCAAACGCCGCGCCCAGTGCCGCGCCGCTGGACACGCCCACCAGCCCCGGGTCTGCCAACGGGTTGCGAAACAGCCCCTGCATTGCCACGCCGGACAGCGCCAACACCCCGCCCACCGCCAAGCCCAGCAAGGTGCGTGGCAAACGGATCTGGCCAACGATCAGTTCGGCTTGCTCCAGACCATCGGCGGCCACCGGCAAGCCCAACAGGCGCAACGCGGCGCACAGGGTGTCCAGCAGCGGCAAGCTCACCGGCCCCAGCGCCAGGGACAGCCACGTCGCCAGCAGACACAGCAGGCCCAGGCCGATGAACAAGGTGCGCGGTTTGACCAATGAGGTCATGGCGCCATGGCCAACGCGGCCGGATAGAAGCCTGCCGTCAGTTTCACCAGGCTCTGCGGTAACCGCGGCCCCAGTCCGCCTACCAGCAGCGTCGGGTCCAGTTCAATGACCCGCCCGTCCTTGGCGGCGCGGGTCGAGGACAGGATCGGGTTTTCCTTGAACAACGCCGCGCGCGCTTGCTCACCGCTCAGGGCACGGTCGGCAAAGACCAATACTTGGGGATCCAGGCCGGCCAACGCTTCGACGGAAAAGGGCTTATAGCCGCTATGGGTCGCCAGGTTGCGGCCACCGGCCTGCTGCAACAGCCAATCGGCGGAAGTGCCCTTGCCAGCGACCAGTGGCTTGCCGCCGGAACTGCCCACCAGCAGCAATACGCCTGGAGCCTCCTGTTTGCGCTGGGCCTCGGTCACCCGGACGTTTTGCTGGGCGAGTTGTTTTTGGTAACTGTCAAACATCTGCTGCGCCTCCGCCTCGGCCCCCAGCAGTTGACCCAAGTGATGCAAATTGCCTTGCAGGGTCGGCAGGTCCGGCGTGGCCGAGAACAGTTCGACCTGAACACCGGCGCTGCGAATCTGCGCCAGCACGGGTGGCGGCCCCATTTCCTCGGTGCCCACCAGGATCTGCGGACGCAGGCTCAACACGCCTTCTGCGGATAATTGTCGCTGATAACCGACGCTGGGCAGGGTGCGCAAGGATTCGGGATGCTGGCTCGTGGTGTCCACGCCGACCAGTTTCGACTCGCCCCCCAATGCACTGACCCACTCCGACAAGGCGCCACCGGCGCTGACCCAACGCTGCGGCAAGTCGGCCGCGGTGGCCCCCTGACAGACCAACAGTGCGACACAGAGCGCAACAACGCGGATGTTCAAGCGCATCAGCCAGCTTCCTCAAAGAAGTTTTTCGCCGGATCGGCCAGGGCAAAGTATCCTCAGCCACCTGCGAAGGAAGCGCCATTTGATAATTGTTTTCATTTGACCGTCAAGCAGGGGTCTATTGCCACATGAATCCCTGAAGGGCTTCATTCAGACCGCTATATAGAGACACACATGAAGTTTCTTTGTACCACCGCCGAACTGCCCGACAACGCCAGTCGCGGTTTCGAACTCGATGGCCGCAAGGTGCTGGCCGTGCGGCGTGCCGGCCAGGTGTATGTCTATCTCAACCGCTGCCCGCACCGTGGTGTGCCGCTGGAATGGCAACCCGATCAGTTTCTCGATGCCAGCGCGAGCCTGATCCAATGCGCCACTCACGGCGCGCTGTTTCTGATCGAGAGCGGTGAATGCGTGGCCGGCCCCTGCGCCGGTCAGTTCCTGGGCGCGCTAGACAGCCGGGAGGACAAGCAAGGCATCTGGGTCGATCTGTAGCGGTTCGAGCAGTACTGGCAACGCACGGTCCACCCACATCTGCTCGGGCGTCAGCGTAACTCCATAGGCCAGCACCTCGACCCCTGCCGTCACCGCATCACGCAGGGCAGCGGCGTACACCGGGTCGATTTCCTGCGCCGGTCGCACGGCTTCGATACCACTCAGGTTCACGCAATACAGCTGCACCGCCCGCACGCCCTCCCGGGCCAGACAGGCGAGCTCGCGCAGATGCTTGGCCCCCCGTACGGTCACCGCATCGGGAAATGCCGCCACATTCGTGCCATCGAAACCCAATGTGACGCTTTTGACTTCAACCCAGGCCGAGCGGTTTTCATAGTCCAGCCTGAAATCGATACGGCTGTTCTCCTGTCCATAAGCCACTTCGCGCTTGAGCCCGGTAAACCCGTTCAACTCGCTGATGACCCCGGCGCGCAGGGCTTCTTCGACCAAGGCGTTGGCCCGCGCCGTATTGATGCAGGCTAGCCGTCCCTGAGGGGTCTCGCCGACCTCCCAGGTGCCGGGCAGCTTGCGCTTGGGGTCGCTGGAGCGACTGAACCAGACGCGTGCTCCCGGCGCCATGCAATTGAGCATTGAGCCGGTGTTCGGGCAGTGGATAGTGAGCAATTCGCCGTGAACGGTCTCGATATCAGCAAGAAAACGCTTGTAACGGCGAATCAGGCGACCTTCTTCCAACGCAGGGGAAAAAAACATCAGCCTTGCCAGCTCCGCAGCCCACGTGCGATTCGCTCTACCGCTTCCTGAAGCCGCGGCAGGCTCTGCGTATAGGCAAAACGCACATGGTGGCCGGCCTGATGGCGGCCGAAATCCAAGCCTGGGGTAAAGGCCACGTGCTCGGTTTCGAGGAAGTGCTGGCAGAACCCGAAGGCATCGCCGCCGAACGCGCTGATATCGGCATACAGGTAAAACGCCCCTTCCGGCTCCACCGCAATGCCGAAGCCCAACTCACGCAGGGCCGGCAGGAGGAAGTCGCGACGCAGCGCGAACTCGGCCCGACGCTGTTCGAAGATTTCGATGGTGGCCGGTTCGAAACAGGCCAGGGCCGCATACTGGGCCATGCTTGGCGCGCTGATGTAGAGGTTCTGCGCGAGCTTTTCCAGCTCGCTCACAGCGGCCGAAGGCGCCACCAACCAGCCAAGCCGCCAGCCGGTCATGCCGAAATACTTGGAAAAACTGTTCAAGACAAAAGCATCGTCGTCGACCTCCAGCACGCTGGCGGCGTCGGTGCCGTAGGTCAGGCCGTGATAGATCTCGTCGACCACCAAATGGCCGTTGTGCCCCTTGATCGCCTTCGACAACCCCGCCAGCTCGTCGCGGGAGAGGATCGTACCGGTAGGGTTGGCCGGCGAGGCGACCAACGCGCCGACGCTGTCCTGGTCCCAATAACGGTTCACCAGGTCCGGCGTCAGTTGGTAACGCACGTCCGGGCCCACCGGCACCAATTGCGCGGCGCCCTCCACCAGCCGCAAGAAATGGCGATTGCACGGGTAACCGGGGTCGGCCAGCAGCCAATGCTTGCCCGGGTCCACCAGCAAGGCGCTGGTCAGCAGCAACGCGCCGGACCCACCCGGGGTCACCAGGATGCGCCGGGGGTCGATGTCCACCCCGTAGCGCTGCTGGTAGAAACCGGCGATGGCTTCACGCAGCTCGGGAATGCCACGGGCCGCGGTGTAACGGGTCTTGCCCGCCGCCAGTGCCGCCTGGCCGGCCTGGATGATCGGCTCGGCGGTGGTGAAATCCGGCTCGCCGATTTCCAGATGGATGACGTCGTGCCCAGCGGCCTGCAATTCATTGGCACGGGCCAGTAGCGCCATCACATGGAAAGGTTCGATGGCGCGACTGCGCGCACTGTATGGCTGAGCCATTAGCCTTCCTTCAGGTAAAAAAGAACCGATTCTACCCAACTCGAGACACGTACGGGAACGAGCGAGAACCTGAAGCGGTCTGAGCCCGTGGATCGCTGGAAATGTCTTCGGCGATCGGCCCAGGCTTGACTAGAATCAAGCATTGAGCAGGATTGACTCTGCACCGGACCGAACCCGACCACGCCTTACAAAGCCCCGGTGGCCGCAGGCTCGACAACCGGGAGTAGCGCGGCCCGATTTGATCTGGTAAGTTCGCCCGCTTGCAGCCGCAGGGCCGGCAGGTGTCGGTGATGGAGCAATCCTGCGTAGTGGATTACAAGAGTAGAGGCGGTCCATTCATGCCCACCCAAGCAAAGCAGAATCAAAATCAGACGCTCAGCGGGTTTGAGCCTTACGTCCCGCAAGCCGGCGAAGAGTACATGGGCGCCCCCATGCGCGCGCACTTCACCAAGATCCTGAACAAGTGGAAACAGGACTTGATGCAGGAAGTCGACCGCACCGTGGATCACATGAAAGACGAAGCGGCCAACTTCCCTGACCCGGCCGACCGTGCCAGCCAGGAAGAAGAGTTCAGCCTCGAACTGCGCGCCCGTGATCGTGAGCGCAAGCTGATCAAGAAAATCGACAAGACCCTGCAACTGATCGAAGACGAAGAATACGGCTGGTGCGAGTCCTGCGGCATCGAGATCGGTATTCGTCGCCTGGAAGCCCGACCGACCGCCGACCTGTGCATCGATTGCAAGACCCTGGCGGAAATCAAGGAAAAACAGGTCGGCAAGTAATTGCACGGGCTGTAACCGAAAACGGAGCGTTCGCACGCTCCGTTTTTTTATTGCTGAAGCTTTCCCAGATCCGACGAAACCCTGTGGGAGAGGGCTTGCTCGCGAAGACGATAGATCATTCAGCTATATCGAAACTGACACACCGCCTTCGCGAGCAAGCCCGCTCCCACAAGGGACATCGTGATCGCAAGGCATGTGTTCCTGCCTGACCAGACCCAGTAACATTCGCCTATGACTGCCACCACCGCCTACATTGGCCGCTTCGCCCCCACCCCGAGCGGCCACCTGCACTTCGGCTCGCTGGTCGCCGCCCTGGCCTCGTACCTCGATGCCCGCGCCGTGGGTGGGCGCTGGTTGTTGCGCATGGAAGACCTCGACCCGCCCCGGGAAGAACCGGGCGCACAAGCGGCGATCCTGAAGGCACTGGAAAGCTACGGGTTCGAATGGGACGGCGAGATGGTTCGCCAGAGCGACCGGCACGAAGCCTACGATCTGGTCATCCAGCGCTTGTTCAGCCAAGGCCTGGCCTACGCCTGCACCTGTTCGCGCAAACAATTGGAGCAACATCAGGGCGTTTATCCGGGACTGTGCCGCAACGCCGGCCACGGCACCGAAAACGCTGCTATCCGTGTGCGCGTCCCTGAGCTTGAGTATCACTTCACCGACCGGGTCCAGGGCGAGTTCCGCCAGCACCTGGGCCGCGAGGTCGGGGATTTCGTCATTCGCCGGCGCGACGGGCTCTACGCCTATCAATTGGCCGTGGTGCTGGACGACGCCTGGCAAGGCGTGACCGATATCGTGCGCGGCGCCGACCTGCTGGATTCCACGCCGCGCCAGTTGTACCTGCAAGAGTTGCTCGGACTGCCACAGCCACGCTATTTGCACGTGCCGCTGATCACCCAGCCGGACGGACACAAGCTCGGAAAATCCTATCGCTCGCCACCCTTGGCAGCCAATCAGGCCACGCCGCTGCTGTTGCGGGCACTGCGCGCGCTGGGCCAGCCGGCGGGCGCCGAACTGGCCGATGCCAGCCCTCGGGAACTGCTGGCCTGGGGCATTCGCCACTGGGACGCAGGCCGGATCCCGCGCACACTGAGCATCCCCGAAGCGCAAATACGTTGACGGCCCTTGCAGCTTGGCGCCCATCCGTTACCATCGCCGCACGTTTTCGGGCACGCACATAAAGAGGAGAGGCTGGGATGTACATCTATCGCTTGGTCCTGCTCCTGGTAGTGGGGATCTATCTGTTCTCCCCGGCCATCATGGACTGGTGGATCGACGCCACGGGTGCCTGGTATCGGCCGTATCTACTCTGGCTGATCCTGATTGTCGTGACCTTCATCCTGCAGAGCCAAAAAGATGCCGATGAGCTTTAGCCTGACCCAGATGATCCTGATCAGCGCCGCCTACCTTGCGGTGCTGTTCAGCGTGGCCTGGATCAGCGAACGGGGCATGATCCCCCGGGCGATCATCCGCCACCCACTGACCTACACTCTGTCGCTGGGCGTCTATGCCAGCGCCTGGGCGTTTTATGGCACGGTGGGGCTGGCCTACCAGTATGGCTATGGTTTCTTGTCCAGCTACCTCGGTGTGTCGGGGGCATTCCTGCTGGCGCCGGTGTTGCTCTACCCGATCCTGAAAATCACCCGCACCTACCAGTTGTCCTCCCTGGCCGACCTGTTCGCCTTTCGGTTTCGCAGCACCTGGGCCGGCGCACTGACGACGATTTTCATGCTGGTTGGCGTTCTGCCGCTGCTGGCCCTGCAAATCCAGGCCGTGGCCGACTCCATCAGCATCCTGACGCGCGAACCGGTGCAACATCGGGTTGCCCTGAGTTTCTGCGCGCTGATCATCCTGTTCACGATTTTCTTCGGCTCCCGGCATATCGCCACGCGGGAAAAACATGAAGGCCTGGTGTTCGCTATCGCTTTCGAATCGGTGATCAAACTGATCGCCATCGGCGGCGTCGGCCTCTATGCCTTGTACGGCGTGTTCGATGGCCCGCAACAACTGGAAGTGTGGCTGCTGCAGAACCAGACCGCCCTCGCCGCCTTGCATACCCCTTTGCAGGAAGGCCCGTGGCGGACGTTGCTGCTGGTGTTCTTTGCATCGGCGATCGTCATGCCACACATGTACCACATGACGTTTACCGAAAACCTCAACCCGCGCTCGCTGGTGAGCGCCAGTTGGGGCCTGCCGTTGTTCCTGCTGCTGATGAGCCTGGCGGTGCCGCTGATCCTGTGGGCTGGCTTGAAGCTGGGGGCCAGTACCAATCCGGAATATTTCACCCTCGGCATCGGCATCGCCGCCAACAACAAGGCCTTGGCGTTGCTGGCGTACGTTGGCGGCCTGTCGGCGGCCAGCGGCCTGATTATCGTCACCACCCTGGCGCTGTCGGGGATGGCCCTCAACCACCTGGTGCTGCCGCTTTATCAGCCACCGGCTGAAGGCAACATCTACCGCTGGCTGAAATGGACGCGTCGGGCGTTAATTGTCGCAATCATCATGGCCGGCTACGGTTTCTACCTGATGCTCGGTGATGGCCAGGACCTGGCCAACCTGGGCATCGTCGCGTTCGTCGCCACGTTGCAGTTCCTGCCGGGCGTGCTGTCGGTCCTCTATTGGCCGACCGCCAACCGCCGCGGCTTCATCGCCGGGTTGCTGGCCGGGATCCTCGTGTGGCTGGTCGCGATGTTGTTGCCCCTGCTGGGCAACCTGCAGGGCTTCTATATTCCGCTGTTGAACATGATCTACGTGCTCGACGACACCAGTTGGCACATGGCAGCCATCGCCTCCCTGGCGGCGAACGTGCTGATGTTCACCCTGATTTCACTGTTCACCAACGCCAGCAGCGAAGAGGCCAGCGCCGCCGAAGCCTGCGCGGTGGACAACGTCCGCCGGCCGCAGCGCCGCGAGCTGCACGCCGCCTCCCCCCAGGAATTCGCCACGCAACTGGCCAAGCCCCTGGGCGCCAAGGCAGCGCAGAAGGAAGTTGAACAGGCCCTGCGCGACCTCTACCTGCCGTTCGATGAACGCCGCCCGTACGCCTTGCGCCGCCTGCGGGACCGGATCGAAGCCAACCTCTCCGGCCTGATGGGCCCGAGCGTGGCCCAGGACATGGTCGAGACGTTCCTGCCGTACAAGGCCGGCGGCGAAAACTATGTCACCGAAGACATCCATTTCATCGAAAGCCGCCTCGAGGACTACCACTCGCGCCTCACCGGCCTGGCAGCCGAGCTGGACGCCCTGCGTCGTTACCATCGCCAGACCCTGCAGGAACTGCCGATGGGCGTGTGCTCCCTGGCCAAGGACCAGGAAATCCTCATGTGGAACAAGGCCATGGAAGAACTCACCGGGATCGCCGCCCAGCGCGTGGTCGGCTCACGCCTGAGCACCCTGGGCGAGCCCTGGAAAGGCTTGCTCCAAGGCTTCATCGATCTGCCGGACGAACACTTGCACAAACAGCACCTGGCGCTGGACGGCCAGACCCGCTGGCTGAACCTGCACAAGGCCGCCATCGACGAGCCGCTCGCACCGGGTAACAGCGGCCTGGTGCTGCTGGTGGAAGACCTGACCGACACGCAGATGCTCGAAGACAAACTGGTCCATTCCGAGCGACTGGCCAGCATTGGCCGACTGGCCGCCGGGGTGGCTCACGAGATCGGCAACCCGATCACCGGTATTGCCTGCCTGGCGCAAAATCTGCGCGAAGAACGCGAGGACGACAGCGAGCTGACGGAAATCAGCGGCCAGATCCTGGAGCAGACCAAGCGTGTGTCGCGCATCGTCCAGTCGCTGATGAGCTTCGCCCATGCCGGCGGTCACCAGCACAATGACGAGCCCGTCTGCCTGGCGGAAGTGGCCCAGGATGCCATTGGCCTGCTGGCCCTCAACCGGCGCAACTTCGAAGTGCAATTGTTCAACCTGTGCGATCCGGACCACTGGGTCGACGGCGATCCCCAGCGGCTCGCCCAGGTATTGATCAACCTGCTGTCCAACGCGCGCGACGCCTCACCGGCCGGCAGCGCGGTGCGGGTCAAGAGCGAAGCTTTCGAACACACGGTCGACCTGATCGTCGAGGACGAAGGCAGCGGTATCCCACAGAACATCATGGACCGATTGTTCGAACCCTTCTTCACCACCAAGGATCCTGGCGAGGGCACCGGTCTGGGCCTCGCACTGGTCTATTCCATCGTTGAAGAGCATTATGGACAAATCACCATCGACAGCCCGGCTGATGTACAGAGCCAACGCGGTACCCGTATCCGGGTGACCTTGCCGCGTCATGTCGAAGCGACGTCCGCTGTGAACTGAGACCGTCGAGAGAATCGAATCAATGCCGCACATTTTGATCGTCGAAGACGAAACAATTATCCGCTCCGCCTTGCGCCGCCTGCTGGAACGCAACCAGTACCAGGTCAGCGAAGCCGGTTCAGTGCAGGAAGCACAAGAGCGTTTCAGCATCCCGACATTTGACCTGATCGTCAGCGACCTGCGCCTGCCTGGCGCTCCCGGCACCGAGCTGATCAAGCTCGGCCAGGGCACGCCGGTGCTGATCATGACCAGCTATGCCAGCCTGCGCTCGGCAGTGGACTCCATGAAAATGGGCGCGGTGGACTACATCGCCAAACCGTTCGATCATGACGAGATGCTCCAGGCCGTGGCCCGCATCCTGCGCGACCGACAAGCGGCGACCAACAGCCCGTCGGAGCCGGTCGGCAAGGCCAGCACTTCCGCCAAAGCCGGTGCCAGCAACAGTAATGGCGAAATCGGCATCATTGGCTCCTGCCCGCCCATGCAGGACCTGTACAGCAAGATCCGCAAAGTCGCACCGACCGATTCCAACGTCCTGATCCAGGGCGAGTCCGGTACCGGCAAGGAGCTGGTGGCTCGCGCCCTGCATAACCTGTCGCGCCGGGCCAAGGCGCCGATGATCTCGGTGAACTGCGCGGCGATTCCGGAAAGCCTGATCGAATCCGAACTGTTCGGCCATGAGAAAGGCGCGTTCACCGGTGCCAGCGCCGGGCGTGCCGGCCTGGTGGAAGCTGCCGATGGTGGCACGCTGTTCCTCGATGAAATCGGCGAACTGCCCCTCGAAGCCCAAGCGCGCTTGCTGCGGGTGCTTCAGGAGGGCGAAATCCGCCGGGTCGGGTCGGTGCAATCGCAGAAGGTCGATGTACGCCTGATCGCGGCCACTCACCGGGACCTCAAGAGCCTGGCGAAAATCGGCCAGTTCCGCGAAGACTTGTACTACCGCCTGCACGTGATTGCCTTGAAACTGCCGGCCCTGCGCGAGCGTGGCGCGGACGTCAATGAAATCGCCCAGGCTTTCCTTGCCCGGCAGAGCGCGCGGGTCAACCGCACCGATCTGAAGTTCGCCCCGGACGCCGAGCAGGCCATTCGTCATTACGCCTGGCCGGGTAACGTCCGAGAACTGGAAAATGCCGTCGAGCGTGCGGTGATCCTCTGTGAGAGCCCGGAAATTTCCGCTGATCTGCTGGGCATCGACATCGAACTGAGCGACCTGGACGATGAAGAGTTCATCGGTTTGGCCCCGCAACAGGGCGGCGCTGCCAGCAATACCAGCCATGAGCCCACCGAGGACCTGTCCTTGGAGGATTACTTCCAGCATTTCGTCCTGGAACACCAGGACCACATGACCGAGACCGAACTGGCCCGCAAGCTGGGTGTCAGCCGCAAGTGCCTGTGGGAACGTCGCCAACGCCTGGGAATCCCACGGCGCAAGACTGGGGTAGCCAGCGAAAGCTGAGTGGGGCAGGCTTGCCCCACAGAGGGCAGGCTTGATATCGAGGAATGTGAAAAAACTGTTACCTCAGTTTTTTCACGTAACAGAAGCCGGGGTTTACGGTAACGAAACCCCGGCTTTTTTTCGCCCCGAAAAAATGGGTATAAGCATAGAACCCCCGTTTTTCCTGGTCTTCGCAAAAGTTGGCACGCACCCTGCTATAGCTTTGGTACAAGAACAATAACAAGCAATGCAAAAGACAATAAAAATAAGACGAATCGACTCACGCACAATAAAAACAAGACGGCGAGAGGCGCAGCTAACTGATTCTTTTGGAGAGGCGTTGTATTTGGGGCTTGCCCCACAACCAGGCCGAGAACAATAAAACTGTCTTGAGACAGGTGCCTGAACTGGTTGGATCGATTGATCACTGCAACACAGCGACCAAAGCAATCCGTTTGCTCTTGGCTCCCGATTGGGAGGGTCACGAAGGGAAACCTCGTGACGCGGGCACTCAACAAAAACAAGAAGCCCGAAACCAATAATAAAAATAGAGCACGTAACTAATTCTGGGGGAGCTTCGGCTCCCCTTGTGGTTTCTGTCGTTCAGCCTTCTCCGCAGCCTACAAGGCTTGTCGCTTGAGCTTGCAGCTCAAAACGCCTGCGTCCTACACCATCCCTCGACTAAATGCTAGAATCCCGGCCCATCGTGCGGTCACTCTTCGTTTTTGGCCGAATATTCCTTCAAACAGTGCATCCCATGCTGAAGAAGCTGTTCCAGTCATTCCGTTCTCCCTTGCGTCGTACGCAACACATTCGCAGCACGCCTGAAGTGCTCAACAGCGGCCAGCATTCCCTGCAAAAGGCCCAGTTCAGCCGTTATGCGGTGAACATCGTCGAACGCCTGCAGAGCGCCGGCTACCAGGCTTACCTGGTCGGCGGTTGCGTGCGCGACATGCTGCTCAACATCACGCCCAAGGATTTCGACGTCGCCACCAGCGCCACGCCGGAACAGATACGGGCCGAATTTCGCAACGCACGGATCATCGGCCGGCGCTTCAAGCTGGTCCACATCCACTTCGGTCGCGAAATCATTGAAGTGGCGACATTCCGCGCCAATCACCCGCAAAACGATGAGGAAGAAGACAGCAACCAGTCTTCTCGCAACGAGAGCGGGCGCATCCTGCGCGACAACGTCTACGGCACCCTGGAAGAAGACGCGCAACGCCGTGACTTCACCATCAACGCCCTCTATTACGATCCGGTCAGCGAGCGCATTCTCGATTACGCCAACGGTGTTCACGACATCCGCAATCGGCTGATCCGCCTGATCGGCGATCCCAAGCAGCGGTACCAGGAAGACCCTGTGCGGATGCTGCGGGCCGTGCGTTTCGCCGCCAAGCTGGACTTCGGCATCGAAAAACACAGCGCCACGCCGATTCGCGAGTTGGCGCCGATGCTGCGCGAAATCCCTTCGGCGCGGTTGTTCGAGGAAGTGCTCAAGCTGTTCCTTTCAGGCAACGCAGCGGACACCTTCGAAATGCTGGTGGACCTGCAACTGTTCGATCCGCTGTTTCCAGCCAGCGCCGAAGCCTTGGAACACAACCCGACCTACACCCACACGCTGATCAGCGAAGCGCTGGCCAACACCGACCTGCGCATCAAGCAGAACAAGCCGGTGACCCCAGCGTTCCTGTTTGCCGCCCTGCTCTGGCCTGCCCTGCCCGCCCGCGTGCTGCGCCTGCAAGACCGCGGCATGCCGCCGATCCCGGCGATGCAGGAAGCAGCCCATGAGCTGATCGCCGAACAGTGCCAGCGTATCGCGATTCCAAAACGCTTCACGATGCCGATCCGCGAGATCTGGGACATGCAGGAACGCCTGCCACGGCGTAGCGGCAAACGTGCCGACCTGCTGTTGGACAATCCGCGTTTCCGCGCCGGCTACGACTTCCTGTTGCTGCGCGAAAGCGCCGGCGAACAGACCGATGGCCTGGGCGAATGGTGGACTGATTACCAGGACGCCAACGAGAGCGAGCGCCGCGACATGATTCGTGACCTCAGCGGCAAGGAAGACGGCGCCAGTGGCCCGCGCAAACGTCGTCGCAGCAGCGGCGCCAAGCGTAAACGCGCCGGTGTGCCGAGCGATTCGGGCGAATAGTCGATTGGAACGCATCTACATCGGCATGGGCAGCAACCTGGCCGAACCCGCCGGACAATTGCGCAGCGCCCTCCAGGCCCTGGCGCAATTACCGGGCACCCGGCTTGCCGGGGTCTCGGCGTTTTATCAAAGCGACTCCCTGCTGCCCGGCCAACCGCGCTATACCAATGCGGTGGCTGCATTGGACAGCAGCCTGGCGCCGCTGGAGCTGCTCGATGCGCTGCAAGCCATCGAAACCGGCCAGGGTCGCGAGCGCCTGGAGCGCTGGGGCCCGCGCACCCTCGACCTGGACATCCTGCTGTTTGGGGACCGCCTGATCGACGAGCCCCGCCTCAAAGTCCCCCATTACCATATGCAGGCCCGGGCCTTCGTGTTGTATCCGCTTGCCGAGTTGGCCCCCGCCGACCTGCGCCTGGCCGATGGCCGCCTGCTCAAGGACCTGCTTGCAGCGTGCCCGTTTATCGGCCTGGAACGCCTGCACTCCCACTGACGAAAACCATTCCTTGTGAGCGAGCTTGCTCGCGATAACGGTGTGCCCATCAACATCCATGCTGGCTGATCCGACGCTATCGCGAGCAAGCTCGCTCCAACAGGTGCCAGTACCGAACAGTCATTGCGGGACTGTCCTCCTGGCTGAAACGCATCAGTCACCGCGGTAACACCCGCCGGTAACACATCCAATTGACTTCCCGAGAGCTCCTCACGACTATAGGCGTCCCGTAGCCGCCAACGCGGCGTTTAAGGGCGCTATCCGGGCCTTACAAGCACCACGCATAGAGGGTGCGCCTGTATCGAGCGCCTAATGAGGACTTTATTCATGCCAGCTATTACCCTGACCACGCTGCAAGGTCTCAAGCAAAAAGGTGAGAAAATCGCCATGCTGACCTGCTATGACGCAACCTTCGCCCACGCCTGCAACGAGGCCGGTATCGAAGTGCTGTTGGTGGGCGATTCCCTCGGCATGGTGTTGCAAGGTCACGACAGCACGCTGCCGGTGACCACCGCCGACATGGCCTATCACGTGGCCGCCGTTAAGCGCGGTAACACCGACGCGCTGATCCTCGCCGACCTGCCCTTCATGGCCTACGCCACCCTCGAACAAACCATGACCAACAGCGCCCAGTTGATGCAAGCCGGCGCGCACATGGTCAAGATCGAAGGTGCGTTGTGGCTGGCCGATTCGATTCGACTGCTGGCCGAGCGGGGCATTCCAGTGTGTGCGCACCTGGGCTTGACGCCACAAGCGGTGAACATCCTCGGTGGCTACAAGGTCCAGGGTCGCAATGAAAACCAGGCACGGCAGATGCGCGCCGATGCGATAGCGTTGGAGCAGGCCGGCGCGGCGATGCTGCTGCTCGAATGCGTGCCCAGCGAGCTGGCGGAAGAAATCACCCAGGCTGTGAAGATCCCGGTCATCGGGATTGGCGCCGGCAGCGCCACCGACGGCCAGGTGCTGGTACTGCACGACATGCTCGGGTTGTCGATCACCGGCCGTGTGCCCAAGTTCGTGAAGAATTTCATGGCCGGGCACACCACCATCCAGGCTGCCCTTGGCGCCTACGTGGCCGAAGTCAAGGCTGTGACCTTTCCCGGCGTCGAACACGGATTCAGCGCATGAACACCGTCAAAACCGTACGCGAACTGCGGGCCGCCGTGGCCCGGGCCCGCGGCGAAGGCAAGCGCATTGCCTTCGTGCCGACCATGGGCAACCTGCACAGCGGGCATGTGGCGCTGGTGACCAAGGCCGCGCAACGAGCCGACTTCGTGGTGGCGAGCATTTTCGTCAACCCGCTGCAATTCGGTGCCGGCGAAGACCTGGACAAATACCCCCGCACCTTGGCGGCCGACCAGGAGAAACTGCTCCAGGCCGGCTGCCATCTGCTGTTCGCTCCCAACGTCGAAGAGATGTACCCCGACGGCATGGCCGGACAGACCCGGGTCAGCGTCCCGCAATTGTCCGAAGGCCTGTGCGGTGCCAGCCGTCCCGGGCACTTCGAAGGCGTCGCGACGGTGGTCAGCAAGCTGTTCAACATGGTCCAGCCCGACATCGCGGTGTTTGGCCAAAAGGATTTCCAGCAACTGGCAGTCATCCGCGCCTTGGTCCATGACCTGAACATGCCGATCCAGATCATTGGCGAGCCCACCGTGCGTGCCGAGGACGGCTTGGCGCTGTCGTCGCGCAACGGCTTCCTCAGCCCGGACCAACGCGCCGTCGCACCCGTGGTCTATCGCGGTCTGAGCCAGATTGCCGAAGCGATTCGCCAGGGGCAGCGGGATTTCCCGGCGTTGGTTGCCGAGCAGATCAAGCACCTGGAAGCCGCCGGCCTGCGTCCCGATTACCTTGAGATTCGCCAGGCCCGGACCTTGCGCCCGGCCACGAGCGAGGACCGCGACCTGGTGATACTGGCTGCGGCATTCCTGGGAACGACGCGCCTGATCGACAATCTGCACCTGGATCTCGATACCCCAGCCTGACCCCATCGATCCAGTGTGGGAGCAGGCTTGCTCGGGAAAGGGCCAGCCCGTTCAACATTAGTGGCGCAGACACACCGCATTCGCGAGCAAGCCCGCTCCCACATGAGCCCTTCAACCCGTCAGCTGTCATCACACCTCCGTCTGTCGGACCGCTCCCGCCCCTGCTGTATAAAAAAGTACCGGGGACGGGTCTGACAAAGTCAAGACAGATCGCCACGCGAGGTTTACTGTAGTCGCCCTGCGTCCGGCGATCGTGTCGATGCAGCGTCCGGACGCCCGTCTCGAGCCGCGCCGGAATATTTCGTGTACAAAAGGTCGTTCAAGTAAAAAGGAAACCCGCAGCGATGGCGTATTACCGAACCCCTCATGACGTGACCGCTCTGCCTGCCTGGCAAGCGCTGAATGACCACCGCAAAGCCATGCAGGATTTCAGCATGCGCGAAGCGTTCAATGCCGACCCGCAACGTTTCAGCCAATTCACTTTGTCGAGCTGCGGCCTGTTTCTCGACTACTCGAAAAACCTGATCAACGCCCAGACCCGCGACCTGCTGGTGGACCTGGCCAACGAAGTCGACCTCAAGGGCGCAATCAAGGCCCTGTTCGAAGGCGAGATCGTCAATTCCTCCGAAAAGCGCCCCGCCCTGCACACCGCACTGCGTCGCCCGGTTGGCGACAAGTTGCAGGTCAACGGCGTCAACGTGATGCCGGACGTGCACAAGGTGCTGAACCAGATCACTGATCTGGTCGGCCGCATCCACGACGGCCTTTGGCGTGGCTACACCGAGAAGCCGATCACCGACGTGGTGAACATCGGCATCGGTGGCTCCTTCCTCGGGCCGGAGCTGGTCTCCGAAGCACTGCTGTCCTATGCGCAGAAAGGCGTTCGCTGCCACTACCTGGCCAACATCGACGGCAGTGAATTCCACGAGCTGACCATGAAGCTGCGCGCCGAGACCACGCTGTTCATCGTCTCGTCGAAATCCTTCAACACCCTCGAAACCCTGAAGAATGCCCAGGCCGCGCGCGCCTGGTACCTGGCCCAGGGCGGCTCCGAAGCGGAGCTGTATCGCCATTTCATCGCGGTATCGAGCAACAATGCGGCCGCGGTGGCCTTTGGTATCCGCGAAGAAAACATCTTCCCGATGTGGGATTGGGTCGGCGGGCGCTACTCGCTGTGGTCGGCCATTGGCCTGCCGATTGCCCTGGCCATCGGCATGTCGAACTTCAAGGAACTGCTGTCCGGCGCCTATTCAATGGACCAGCACTTCCAGAGCGCACCGTTCGAACAGAACATGCCGGTGCTGTTGGCCCTGCTGGGCGTGTGGTACGGCAACTTCTGGGGCGCGCAAAGCCACGCGATCCTGCCGTATGACCATTACCTGCGTAACATCACCAAGCATTTGCAGCAGCTGGACATGGAATCCAACGGCAAAAGCGTCCGCCAGGACGGCACGCCGGTGTCCACCGACACGGGTCCGGTAATCTGGGGCGGCGTCGGCGCCAACGGCCAGCACGCCTACCATCAGTTGCTGCACCAAGGCACCCAGTTGATCCCAGCTGATTTCATCGTGCCGATCGTCAGCTTCAACCCGGTCTCCGACCACCACCAGTGGCTGTACGCCAACTGCCTGTCCCAGAGCCAGGCGCTGATGCTGGGCAAGACCCGCGCCGAAGCCGAAGCCGAGCTGCGTGACAAGGGGGCGAGCGAAGAAGAGGTACAGAAACTGGCCGCCCACAAAGTGATCCCGGGCAACCGTCCGAGCAACACCTTGGTGGTCGAACGCATCAGCCCCCGTCGCCTCGGCGCCCTGGTGGCGCTGTATGAACACAAGGTGTTCGTGCAGAGCGTGGTGTGGGGCATCAATGCCTTTGACCAATGGGGCGTGGAGTTGGGCAAAGAGCTGGGCAAGGGCGTCTACAACCGCCTGGTGGGCAGCGAAGAAAGCCTGGCCGAAGACGCTTCGACCCAAGGCTTGATCAACTACTTCCGTGGGCGTCATCGCGGCTGATTGCATCTCGCTCCTGCGTACCCCTGTGGGAGCGAGATCGCTCGCGAAGGCGGCGTGTCAGACGCATTGATGTCAACTGACACATCGCCTTCACGAGCAAGCCCGCTCCCACAGTTGTTTGTGCATGACTTGAACCCTCCGGCTACTCGGCGCATCTTTATGACTTGTCGCAAGAACAAGAATAAGGAACCGTCATGTTCGATATCAGCCAGTACCCCCAAGCCGATGCCGTCCGCCGGGCTGCGCAACTGAGTCAGGACGAGTACCAGCGGCTCTATAAAGAATCCATCGAACACCCCAGCGCCTTCTGGGCCGAGCAGGCCACGCGCTTTCTCGACTGGATGACGCCCTGGCAAACCGTCCAGCGCTATGACCTCAAGAATGGTGACGCCAGCTGGTTCGCCGGTGGCAAGCTCAACGTCAGCGCCAACTGCATCGACCGCCACCTGGACAGCCGTGGCGACCAGATAGCGATTATCTGGGAAGGCGACAACCCCGCCGAATCGGCGCAAATCACTTACCGAAAACTGCACAACCATGTTTGCCGCCTGGCCAACGTGCTGAAAAGCCGTGGCGTGAAGAAAGGCGACCGGGTCTGCATCTACATGCCGATGATCCCGGAGGCCGCCTACGCCATGCTCGCCTGCACACGCATCGGCGCGGTGCATTCGGTGGTGTTCGGCGGCTTCTCGCCGGATTCCCTGCGCGACCGGATTCTCGACGCCGATTGCCGCACCGTGATCACCGCCGACGAAGGCGTGCGCGGCGGGCGCTTCATACCGCTCAAGCGCAACGTCGACAAGGCGCTGGAAAGCTGCCCGAACGTCAGCACCGTGCTGGTGGTCGAGCGCACCCAAGGCGAAGTGAACTGGGTCGAAGGCCGTGACCTCTGGTATCACCAGGCCATGCACGAGATGAGCGACGACTGCTCGCCCGAGCCGATGGATGCCGAGGATCCGCTGTTCATCCTCTATACCTCCGGCAGCACCGGCAAGCCCAAAGGCGTGCTGCACACCACCGGCGGCTACCTGCTGCAAGCGGCGATGACCTTCAAGTACGTGCTCGACTACCGCGACAACGAAGTGTTCTGGTGTACCGCCGACGTCGGCTGGGTCACCGGCCACAGCTACATCGTCTACGGTCCGCTGGCCAACGGCGCCACCACGCTGATTTTCGAAGGGGTGCCGAGCCATCCCAGCAGCGCGCGCTTCTGGCAGGTCATCGACAAGCATCAGGTCAATATTTTCTACACCGCGCCGACTGCCCTGCGCGCGCTGATGCGCGAAGGGGCCGGACCGTTGCAGGAGACGTCGCGCAAAAGCCTGCGCTTGCTCGGCAGTGTCGGTGAGCCGATCAACCCGGAGGCGTGGGAATGGTATTTCAACGTGGTTGGCGAACAGCGCTGCCCGATTGTCGATACCTGGTGGCAGACCGAAACCGGCGGCATCATGCTCAGCCCGCTGGTGAGTGCACCGCGGCTCAAGCCGGGCTGCGCCACGCGGCCGATATTCGGCGTGCAGCCAGTACTGCTGGACGAAGTGGGCAAGGAAATCCACGGTGCCGGCAGCGGCGTGCTGGCGATCAAGTCCAGTTGGCCAGCGCAGATTCGCAGCGTCTATGGCGATCATCAACGCATGGTCGACACCTACTTCAAGCCCTACCCCGGTTATTACTTCACCGGCGATGGTGCCCGTCGCGACGAAGACGGCGATTACTGGATCACCGGGCGCATCGACGATGTGATCAACGTCTCCGGGCATCGCATCGGCACTGCGGAGGTGGAAAGCGCCCTGGTATTGCACGACAACATCGCCGAAGCGGCAGTGGTTGGCTACCCCCACGACCTCAAGGGCCAGGGCATCTATGCCTTCGTCACCCCAATGGACGGTGTGGAAGCCAACGATGAGTTGAAAAAGGAACTGCTTGCCCATGTCAGCAAGGAAATCGGCAGCTTCGCCAAACCGGAACTGATCCAGTGGGCTCCGGCGCTGCCCAAGACCCGTTCGGGCAAGATCATGCGGCGCATCCTGCGCAAGATCGCCTGCAACGAGCTCGACAGCCTCGGCGACACCTCGACCTTGGCCGATCCAAGTGTGGTGGAGGGGCTGATCGATAAGCGCCTGAATCGTTAGAAAGGCAACGCAATACACCCGTAGCGAGGGAGCTTGCTCCCGCTGGAGTGCGTAGCGCTCCCAAAAATGATGGGGCCGCTGCGCAGCCCAGCGGGAGCAAGCTCCCTCGCCACAGTTCGGTGCTCGGCTTCACATGCGTATGCAATACCCAACCCCGGTTTGCATAACTGTTAGACTCCCGCGCCTCATTTCTCTAAGGCGCGCCCGGCATGTCTTCCTTGAATCAGGCGCTGCGCGCCGCCCTCGATCAGCGTCAGGACCTGCTTGGCCAATTGCACCAGCAAGGCACCGACTGCTATCGCCTGTTCCACGGTAGCCAGGAAGGCGCGCCCGGCCTGACCGTCGACCGCTACGGCCCGCAACTGCTGGTTCAAAGCTTCCACCAATCGCTGGAGCGCGAGGCCTTGTTGCAACTGCACGGCATCGTCAATGAATGCCTGGGCCTGGACACCTTGCTGGTCTACAACGACCGTGCCCGGGGCAATTCGCGCATCGACCGCCAGGACACCGTCTACCAGGCCGACGAAGCCGCCCTGCAAGACCTGGTCGGCCATGAATGGGGTTTGAACTACCGGGTACGTGGACGCCACGCCGGGCAGGACCCGCTGTTGTTTCTTGACCTGCGCAACGCTCGCGGCTGGGTCAAGCAACACAGCCGCAACAAGAGCGTCCTGAATCTGTTTGCCTACACCTGCGGCGTCGGCTTGAGCGCGGCGGCCGGCGGCGCGCGGGAAGTGTGCAACCTGGACTTCGCCGAAGGCAACCTGGCGGTGGGTCGTGAAAACGGCCTGCTCAACCCCGATTTGCCGGCCATGGCGTTCGTGCAATCGGATTACTTCCCGGCGATCCGCCAACTGGCCGGCCTGCCCATCAGCCAGCGACGCGGGCAAAAACTGCCCAGCTATGTGCGTCTGGAGCAACGCCAATACGACTTGGTGCTGCTCGATCCGCCAGCCTGGGCCAAGAGCGCTTTCGGCACTGTCGACCTGCTGCGCGATTATCAGAGCCTGCTCAAGCCGGCACTGCTCACCACGGCGCAGGACGGTGTGCTGATCTGCTGCAACAACCTGGCAAAAGTCTCCATGGACGACTGGCGCGAGCAAGTGTTGCGTTGCGCCGAAAAGGCCGGCCGCCCGGTACGCGAATGGAGCGTGTTGACACCCGGCAGTGATTTCCCCTCTTTGGACCAACAGCCGCCACTCAAGACTTTGGTGCTTCAGCTCTAAGCCAGCCTCAGAACTCCTACGCGGAAAACGGACAAATCTGTTAAATCACAGTGGCTTCGGAACCGTAAACGCGTGCCATACTCCAAGGCACTCCGAATTCACATTAGATGAAGCCGCACATGCCCAAAGGATTGATTCGCGCTTTTGCCGCCCTGTTGACCGCACTGGCCCTCTACAGCCTGCTGGGCTTTCTGATATTACCGGGCGTTGCCTTGCGGATCGCCAATCAGCAACTGGCCGAGCGTGCCAACGTGCCGGCCCACATCCAGCGCATCGAACTCAATCCGTTCAGCCTTGAAGTCACGCTCTGGGGCCTGAATATAGGCGAACCGGGCAAGGAACAGGTCGGCTTCGAACGCCTGTACGCCAACCTGCAGCTCAACAGCCTGTGGTCCGGGGCCCTGCACCTGGCCGACATCGAACTGGACAAACCCAAGACCGACGTGGTGTTCGCCAAGGACGGTCAGTTGAATCTGTTGGGCCTGTTCAAATTGCCGGCCAGCGAACCGACTCCCGCCGATCCAGAAACCAAGCCGTTCCCGCTGCGGGTCGATCGAATCAAGCTGGCCGGCGGGTATGTGCATTTCGAGGACCTGCGCCCCAGCGAGCCCATCGAATTTCTTTACGACACCCTCGATTTCGAGCTGAAGAACCTCAGCACACTGCCTGACGACAACGCCGACATGACCCTTGTGGCCGTAGGCCCTCAAGGTGGGCAGATCGACTGGACCGGCAACTTCAGCCTTTCGCCGATCGCTTCCGAGGGCAAGCTCAAGATTACCGACGGCCAGATGAAAGCCTGGTGGCCCTACGTGCGCGATGCGGTGCCGTTGGTGTTGGAGAATGGCGTGCTGAACCTCAGCACCGACTACAAGCTCAACCTGGCCAAGGGCACTGAACTGCTACTCAGCAACGCGGCGGTCAGCGTCGCGCCTTTTGCCATGAAGGCCCCGGATGGCCGCCCCTTGGTGAAACTCGAACGCCTGGATGTGAGCGAAACCACGGTCGACCTCGCCAAGCAACAAGTGGTGGTGGGCAAGATCCGCAGCCAGAAACTTGAAACCTGGGCAGCTCTTGAGGCCGATGGGCAACTGGACTGGCAAAAGCTTTTCGCCAGCCAACCGACCAAACCGCAGGCCAAGGCCGAACCGGCATCAGCCCCGGCAGTCGCCGACTCGCCTAAAGCCAAACCCGAAACAGCCAGTAAACCGTGGCAAGTGTTGTTGAAGGATGTGCAACTGCGCAATTACCAGGTGCACCTGGCCGACCGAAAGGCGCAGCCGGCCGTGGCGTTGGAAGTGGGTCCGCTGAACCTCGACCTGCAGAACTACGACACCCTCAATGGCTCGCCCTTTACGCTCAAGCTGGATACCGGAGTGGGTAAACAGGGCAAGCTCCTGGCCGACGGCGAGGTCAACCTGAACCCGATCACCGCTCGGCTCAAGGTCAAGACCCAGGACATCGACCTGCGCGTCGCCCAGTCGTACATCAACCCGTTCATTCGCCTGGAACTGCGCTCCGGTATGCTCGGCAGCGACCTGGTGGTCGATCTCAAGAGCACCGAGCCGCTGGCCTTTGCCGTCACCGGCCGCGCCCAGGTCGATCAGTTGCACACCCTCGATACTTTAAAGACTCGCGACTTCCTCAAGTGGCAGAGCCTGGTCCTCGAGGGCCTCAATTATCAGCACGGCGACAGCCTGTCCATCGACAAGGTCAACCTGTTCCAGCCTTATGCGCGCTTCATGATCAACGACGACCGCACCACCAACGTCGATGACCTGCTGATCCCACAACCGGCCGACGCCGCCTCGAAACCCGCCGCGGCGAAACCTGCATCCCAGGAAAAACCGCTGGGTATCCACGTCGGCGGCATCGCCATCAATGACGGTTCGGCCAACTTCGCCGACTTCAGCCTGACGCCCAACTTCGCCACGGCCATCCAACAGCTCAACGGCCAGATCGGTACCATCGACAGCCGCCAGGCCAAACCGGCCACCGTCGACGTGAAGGGCAAGGTCGACCGCTACGCACCTGTCACCATCAAGGGCGCCGTGAACCCCTTCGATCCGATGGCCAGCCTCGATATCGCCACCAGTTTCAAACGGGTCGAGCTCACCACCCTGACGCCCTACTCCGGCAAATTCGCTGGCTATCGCATCCGCAAGGGCCGGCTCAACCTCGATCTGCATTACCGCATCACCAAGGGCCAGCTCCAGGCGGAAAACAAAGTCGTGGTCGAACAGCTGCAACTGGGGGAAAAGGTCGACAGCCCGGACGCCGTGAGCCTGCCCCTGAAACTGGCCGTCGCGCTGCTCAAGGATTCCGAGGGCAAGATTTCCATCGAACTGCCGGTGACCGGCAACCTCAACGACCCGCAATTCAGCGTGATGCCAATTGTCTGGCAGACCCTGCGCAACCTTTTGGTACGAGCGACCGAGGCGCCGTTCAAACTCATCGGCGGGCTGGTGTCTGGCGGCGGTTCCGAGGATTTGGGTAGCGTGGCGTTCGCCCCGGGTTCCAGCGACCTGAGCAAGGACAACGAAGGCGTGCTGCTCAAGCTGTCCGAGGCCTTGGGCAAACGCCCCGAACTGCGCCTGGAGATCGAAGGCACCGCCGCTGCAAGTAGTGACGGTCCACTGCTCGCCGCCCAGCGCCTGGAGCGTGAGTACCAGTACAACTACTACAAAATGCTGCAGCGCCGAGGCGATAAGGTCCCGGCCAAGGCTTCGCTGCTCGAAGTACCGGAGGATGAAAAGGCTCCGCTGCTGGAAGGCATCTACCGCACTCGCTTGAAAAACCAGCCACCGGCCGAATGGACGCAACTGGATAAGAAGGCCCGTATCGAGAAACTGCGTGAAGGGGTCATCAAGTTCTGGAGCGGCAGTGATGTGCTGCTGCGCGAACTGGGCCAGGAGCGAGCCAGCAGCATCAAGGATTTCCTGGTGGACAAGGGCAAGCTGGCCGACGACCGCGTGTACTTCATCGATGCCAGCCTCGGCGAGGCCGAAAGCGACGGGCGTGTGATTACGCCACTGCATCTGGATGCGGAATAATGAAAGGCTTGTATGGGCTTTGCCTGGGCCTGACGCTCGTTGCGGGCCAGGCAGTGGCCGCCGATACCCTGCGCTGCGGCAGCCAGTTGATCAGCGTAGGTGACCGTTCCAGCGAGGTGCTGCAAAAATGCGGACAGCCCGTGGCGCGGGATGACCTGGGCTACAAGCGCAGCGTCAATCGCCGGGAAGAATACCCGGTGGAGGAATGGACCTACGGGCCCAACAGCGGCATGTACCAGTACCTGCGTTTCGAAGGGAATCGGCTGGTGCAGATCACCAGCAAGCGCGGGCGCTAATCCTCACCCAAGCCATCCGGTGACCGCAGCGCCGCCTTCGCGAGCAAGCTCGCTCCCACAGTAGACCGGGTTCATTCAGGCAGAACGCGATCAACTGTGGGAGTAGTCCGGGTTCGTTCAGGAAGAATGCGATTACTGTGGGAGCGAGCTTGCTCGCGAAAGAGGCAACTCGGTTTGCGAGCATGCCGCCGCTCAGGTCTTTGCATCCCGGAATAGAACAGGCCCCCGGCACGAATGCAGGGGGCCTGTAATGGCCACGTCCGTATGGCCTTTCGCATGAACTCCAAAGCAACGGCAAACGTATGACTCAGCCCGCTTGCCGTGCCTTCTCCCGGTCCAGGCGAGAAGTCTTGAGCCTTATTCGGCTTTCAGGCCGTCAGCCGATACGGCTTTCACGCCTTTGATCTTCTTGGCGATTGCCACGGCAGTGGTCTTTTGCGCCTGAGTCACGGCAACAGTGGACGACAAGGACACAACGCCTTTGTTGGTTTCGACTTTGATATCGGTACCTGGGATGCCTTTTTCGGTAACCAGGTCAGCCTTGACCTTGGTGGTGATCCAGGTATCGGAGGTTTCTTCCTTGGCCTTGGTCACTTCGCCCGCAGCCAGCATCATTGGCGCCTGAGTTGCTTGAGTGGTCTCGGCGAATGCGCTAGCCATGGTCAGGGTCAGTGCGGTAGCAGCGGCGGCAGTGATAGCGAACTTCTTCATACGAGTAACTCCTGTTTTTCTCAGAAACTGCCGGCAGTGCTTCCCGGCAGGGTTATCAGGAGTAGTGCGAAGGCTGTGCCAGTTTTTTAACAGGTATTAAATACTTTAAAATCAATAAGTTAAGCGAAGCGGCAATTTCCATCATCGTGCAATATGCATGAAGCGGTCATTTGGGACATGCAACTTGCGGGTTTTGGCGTCGCACTAAGCCTATGAATTTTGGTGATTTATATTAATGAGGGAGCATGCTCCCTCATTCTTATCGAATATCAGACACCGGGGCACCCGGCCGGCAAGAATTCCTTGGGTGCATTAGAGGCACACGTCCAGGCGCCATTGGCATCACGACTGAGCGTGATGGTTTTACCCGTGACGGCAGCAGGTGCATTCGCCAGGGTGCAAACGATGGTGCCTGTTCCCGCCGCAGCGGTACCCGTCACTGCTATTGCGCAGTTACTGGTGGGCGTCGTTATGTTCATATTTGCCGCTGTTGGGCTAGTTCCCTGATTCATCATGTCCTCGTAGGGCACCTTCAACGCCGAAATTTCCCCCAGCCCCGCAGTAGCCTTCGCCCGCGCCTGATACTTGGAATACTGCGGCAACGCAAAAGTCGCCAGAATGCCAATGATCGCCACGACGATCAGCAGCTCGATCAGGGTAAAACCATTTTGCTTGCTCATAGACATCTCCATAGCATGAGGCGAAATCTCATGACTTGAAGCGAGCTTTGCATGGCATGTGCCAACCTTCTCGCCCCCTGTCGACAGGGCTTGAAGCGGCCAGGAGCCCAACGTCCTCCCCCCACAACCGCACTATCTGACACTTTTTGTCACCCCACCCCGCTGGTTTGGCGCCGATGCTTGACTAGGCTATAAGTCATGAACTGTCTGCGTCCGGTATCCACATGAATGACATCGCCCTCAGCGGCTTGGCCAAGCAATTGGTATTGGCCGAACTGATCACCGAACAAACTGCGCAACAGGCCTACCAGCAGGCTCAACGCAATCGCGTGCCCCTGGTCAGTTACCTGGTACAGAACAAAATGGTCCAGAGCCGCCGGATCGCCGAAGTCGCCTCGGAACACTTCGGCGTAGCCCTCATGGACCTCAACAGCCTGGACAAGGAAGCCCAGCCCACTGGCCTGATCAGTGAAAAACTGATGCGCCAGCATCACGCCTTGCCGTTGTGGCGACGCGGCAACAAGTTATTCGTCGGCATCTGCGACCCGTCGAACGACCAGGCCATCAAGGACATTCAATTCAGCACCGGCCTGACCACCGAAGCGATCCTGGTGGAGGCCGACAAGCTCAGCGACGCCATCGACCGGTTCTTCGAATCCAGCAGCACGGGCCTTGAAGGCATGGGCGATGTCGATCTCGACGGCCTGGACATCGAGTCCGACGACGATCGCAAGCAGGACGCCATAGGGGGCCTGGACACTGACGACGCGCCGGTGGTGCGCTTCGTCAACAAGATGCTGCTGGATGCAATCAAGGGCGGTTCCTCCGACCTGCATTTCGAGCCTTACGAAAAAAGCTACCGGGTACGGGTGCGCACTGACGGTATGCTCCGGGAAGTGGCCAAGCCGCCGATCCAGTTGGCCACCCGTATCGCGGCCCGTCTCAAAGTCATGGCCAGCCTGGATATTTCCGAACGACGCAAACCCCAGGACGGCCGGCTGAAGATGCGCCTGTCGAAAACCAAATCCATCGATTTCCGGGTCAACACTCTACCTACGTTGTGGGGCGAAAAAGTCGTGATCCGGATCCTCGACCCATCCAGCGCGCAAATGGGCATCGATGCCCTGGGTTACGAACCGGACCAGAAAGACCTGTACATGGCCGCCCTCAAACAGCCACAAGGGCTGATCCTGGTCACCGGCCCGACCGGCTCGGGCAAGACCGTCTCGCTCTACACCGGCCTGAACATCCTCAACACCGTCGACATCAATATTTCCACCGCCGAAGACCCGGTGGAAATCAATATGGAAGGGATCAACCAGGTCAACGTGAACCCGCGCCAGGGCCTGGATTTCGCCCAAGCCCTGCGCTCGTTCCTGCGCCAGGACCCGGATGTGATCATGGTCGGGGAAATCCGCGACCTGGAAACCGCCGAAATCGCCATCAAGGCTGCCCAGACCGGTCACCTGGTACTTTCCACGCTGCACACCAACAGCGCCGCCGAAACCCTGATCCGTCTGCAGAACATGGGCATCCCGGGCTTCAACATCGCCACGGCGGTGCATCTGATCATCGCCCAACGGCTGGCCCGCAAGCTGTGCACCCATTGCAAGAAGACTATCGAGGTTCCCGAGGAAACCCTGCTCAAGGAAAGTTTCCCCCGGGAACGCATCGGCACATTCACGATCTATGAGCCGGTCGGTTGTGAACAGTGCAACCACGGCTACAAAGGGCGGGTGGGCGTCTACGAAGTGGTCAAGAACACGCCTGAACTGCAACGATTGATCATGGCCGAGGGCAACTCGCTGGAGATCGACCTGCAAATGCGCAAGGACGGCTTCAATGACCTGCGCACGTCGGGGCTGGTCAAAGTGATGCAGGGCGTCACCAGCCTGGAAGAAATCAACCGAGTCACCAAGGATTGAACATGGCCGTCAAGGCAGTCAAAACCGATGTCTACACGTGGGAAGGCAAGGACCGCAAAGGCACGAAAATGACTGGCGAGCTGACGGGCCAGAGCCCGGCCCTGGTCAAGGCACAACTGCGTAAGCAAGGCATCAATCCACAAAAGGTCCGCAAGAAATCCACCTCGATATTCAGCAAGGGCAAGCGCATCAAGCCGCTGGACATCGCTCTTTTCACTCGCCAGATGGCAACGATGCTCAAGGCCGGCGTGCCGTTGCTGCAAGCGTTCGACATCATCGGCGAAGGCTTCGATAACGCCAACATGCGCAAACTGGTGGACGAAGTGAAACAGGAAGTCGCCGCCGGCAACAGTTTCGCCGCGTCGCTGCGCAAATGCCCGCAATATTTCGATGATCTCTACTGCAACCTGGTGGACGCCGGTGAGCAGGCCGGCGCCCTGGATACGCTGCTGGATCGGGTCGCGACCTACAAGGAAAAGAGCGAGGCGCTGAAGGCCAAGATCAAGAAAGCCATGACCTACCCAGCGGCCGTGGTGGTGGTCGCGGCGGTGGTCACCGGCATCCTGCTGGTCAAAGTGGTGCCCCAATTCGAATCGGTCTTTTCAGGGTTCGGTGCACAACTGCCGGCCTTCACGGTGATGGTCATCGGCCTGTCGGAGTTCTTGCAGGAGTGGTGGTGGGTGGTGCTTGGCGGATTCGTGGGTACGTTTTTTGGGGTGAGATACGCCCTCAGACGCTCCCAGGCCTTTCGTGACTGGCGCGATAAATGGTTGCTCAAGCTGCCGCTGATTGGTGCCTTGATGTACAAATCCGCCGTGGCCCGCTATGCCCGCACGCTTTCCACCACCTTCGCCGCCGGCGTGCCGCTGGTGGAGGCGCTGGATTCAGTGTCGGGGGCCACCGGCAACGTGGTATTCAAACGCGCGGTACAACGCATTCGCCAAGATGTCTCGACCGGCATGCAGTTGAATTTTTCCATGCGTGCCTCGGGCATCTTTCCGAACCTGGCGATCCAGATGACCGCCATCGGCGAGGAATCCGGCGCACTGGACGACATGCTCGACAAGGTGGCGAGCTTTTATGAGGCCGAGGTGGACAATCTGGTGGACAACCTCACCAGCCTGATGGAACCCTTCATCATGGTGGTCCTGGGGGTGGTCGTCGGCGGCCTGGTGGTTGCCATGTACCTGCCCATCTTTCAACTCGGCTCTGCGATCTGACATGCCCCTGAGCGAATTCTTCCTGCTGTATCCCCTGGCTTTCGTACTCGTTGCGGCATTGCTCGGCCTGATCATCGGCAGCTTCCTCAACGTGGTGGTGTGGCGCCTGCCTAAGATGCTCAACCGCGAATGGCGCCTGCAAGCCCAAGACCTGCTGGGCCTGCCGGCCGAGGCCCCTGGCCCGGTCTATAACCTGATGCTGCCGCATTCCCAATGCCCCCACTGCAACCATCGCATCCGGGCCTGGGAGAATATCCCGGTACTCAGCTACCTGCTGCTGCGCGGCCGTTGCTCCAGCTGCGCGGCGCCTATCGGCAGACGTTACCCGCTGACCGAGCTGGCCTGCGGCGCGCTGTCGGCGTTCGTTGCCTGGCATTTCGGCTTTGGCTGGCAAGCCGCGATGGTGATGGTGCTGACCTGGGGCCTGCTGGGGATGAGCCTGATCGACGCCGAGCATCAATTGCTGCCCGACGCACTGGTACTGCCGCTGTTGTGGCTAGGCTTGATCATCAACAGCTTCGGGCTGTTCGTCTCCCTGGACCAGGCCCTGTGGGGCGCGGTGGCCGGCTACCTGGCGCTGTGGTCGGTGTTCTGGGTGTTCAAGCTGATCACCGGCAAGGAAGGCATGGGCTATGGAGATTTCAAGCTGCTGGCAATGCTGGGCGCCTGGGGCGGCTGGCAGATCCTGCCGCTGACGTTGCTGTTGTCATCGTTGGTGGGCGCCGTAGTCGGGGTCATTGTGCTGCGCCTGCGCGACGCTCCAGGGTCGACCCAAATCCCCTTCGGACCCTATCTGGCCATTGCCGGCTGGATTGCCTTGCTCTGGGGTGGTCAAATAAGCCACTTCTATTGGCAGTCTGTCGGTTTCTAATGTCGATCCTTTATGAATAACCGTGTGGAACAACCCTGGATTCTCGGTCTGACCGGTGGCATCGGCAGCGGCAAGAGCGCGGCGGCCCAGCACTTCATCGACCTGGGCGTGCACGTTGTCGACGCCGATCATGCGGCGCGCTGGGTCGTCGAGCCGGGCCGTCCGGCGTTGGCTGAAATAGCCGGACACTTCGGTCCAGGTGTGTTGCAGGCCGACGGCACGCTGGACCGAGCGGCCCTGCGTAAACTGATCTTCGAAGATGCCGAGGAGCGTCGCTGGCTCGAAGCACTGTTGCATCCGCTGATCGCCGAGGAAATCGCTCACCATCTGGCCCAGGCACAATCACCCTACGCGATCCTGGTGTCGCCGCTGTTGATCGAGTCGGGGCAGTACGCCATGGCCCAGCGGATCCTGGTGATCGATGCGCCGGAACAATTGCAGATCAAGCGCACCTTGCAGCGCGACCAGACCAGCGAGCAGCAGGTCCAGGCGATCCTCAAGGCCCAATCCAGTCGCCAGGATCGCTTGAGCCACGCCGACGATGTGGTGGTCAATGACCGCGACCTCGCCTGGCTGCACAGCGAGGTCGAGCGCCTGCATCACTTTTACCTTACTTTGCGTGGAGGCCAATCATGAGCCAAACCCCAACCGTCGATTGCCCTACCTGTGGCGCCCCTGTGGAATGGAGCCCGGAGAACAAGTTCCGGCCGTTCTGCTCCGATCGCTGCAAACTGATCGACCTGGGCGCCTGGGCGTCGGAGGAACACAAGATTCCAGTCAGTCCCGACGCCGAGGATGAGCTGTTCAGCGAAGATTTCGAGCCTCGCCATTAAGGCCGCATGAAACCGTAGTCCTGTTCATCATCGAGATTTTCCGCCAGGAAACTCAACTCATCGGCCAGGTCTTCAACACTGCGTACTGTCTTGCTCTGCTGCACGATTGCGCTGAGCAAGGCACGCAGGCTCAAGCCCGGATCGAAACCGATCTCCATTGCCGCATCGTGGCTACGCCTGATTTCTTGCCTGGCCCATTCATAAACACTCATGGCTGTGCTCCTGGAAATTTTCCAGAGCATGAAGGGCGCCTGCCCGGCCAGCCTTGACGTGAATCAAGGCTTGTCGTCATCGTTCCAGGGCGCCGACAAGTAGCGCGTGCGGTTGAAGGTCTCCAGCCATTCGGGGCTGAATACCACCAGCGCGCTGATCACCATGCCGTTGATGAACGCTTCGGGAAAAATGATCAGCCAGAGATAACCCACGAAATCCTCCAGCCAATAAGGCATGGCGAATATGCCGTCGTACCACAGCAAGCCAAGCCCCAGCAGCAGGCAGGCCAACGCCGAAAGTGCGGCGGCGAGAAACCCGGAACAGAAGATATACACAAACAGATTACGCGGCTGGGCGCGCTCTACCAGGATCGCGCAGCACTCGGTGATCAGTACCGGCAACAGGATCAGCAGCGCGCCATTGACGCCTATCGCCGCCATGTCCTGGCGCCCCAGCAACACCAACGCAAGCTGGGCACAAAATCCACCGAGGATCGCCAGCGGCCAGTCCAGCAGCAACGTCACGGCCGTCATGCCAATGAAATGATACGAGACGCCCGTGTCGAAGTCCCGTCGCACCAGCCACAACATGAACAGTGCCAGCACGGTGCCGAACAACAAGTGCTGGCGACGGCCGTCGGTGAACAACTCGACCCACGGCGCCCGCCATACGGCCCAGGCCAGCACCGGCACATAAACCAGCCAGCCGGCCGCCAGGGTCTGGGGTGAGAGCAGTTCGGCGCCGATCATGAAACAACTCCTTTCGTTTGTCGTTGCATCAACCTTCCGTGGCGAGGGAGCTTGCTCCCGTGGGGTTGCGAAGCAGCCCTAAAGAATTTGCGACCGCTTCGCGCTCGAGCGGGAGCAAGCTCCCTCGCCACGGTCACTTCAAGCCAGCAGTCTACACCCCACCCTAAAGTCTCAATAATCAACGCAATGCTTTCAGCTTGTCGCAATAGAACGCTAAGCTTGGATTCATGGATGATTCCGACTACTTACGCCTGCTGACCATCGCGGCCGAGCAAGCCAACGCCTTTCTCTCCAATGCCCGCAAATGGGAGCGTGAGCGTTGGGTCTGCCAGCGTCTGCTGCAAGGCTTGAACGTGCCGTACCGTGCCGACGAGTTCGCCCCTGCGGGAGAGCCGCCGGACGTGTTGTTTCGCGATGCCAATTTCGAGGTGTTTTTCGTGCTTGACGAGGGCCGTCGCCTCAATGACGAATGGCGCGACGAACTGCAACGGCGTCGCAGCGCATTTTCATTGAGCCAACTGGTGCGCCGCGAAGCCAAGCCACGCCGGATCCCGGCCAATGAGTTCCTGCTCCGGCTGGCCCCGACCCTGCGCAAGAAAGCCCACAACTACACCGAACGCGGCATGGACCTGGGGGAGTTGGACATCATTGCGTTCGCCAGCCTCAAGCGTGAAGTGCTGGACCTCAACAGCCACTTTCCGCCGCCCACCGAGTACCTGCGCCAGGGTTGGCGTTCACTGTCACTGGTGGGGCCGACGTTTGCCCGGGTGCTGTTCGCCCACCCCGACGCACCGGATTTCCTGCGAGGCAACCTGGGCCGCAGCATCGTCTTCGATGTGGGGATCAGTCTTTGAGCCCCCTGCAGGAATTGATTGGCGCAGTGCCGCAGCAGGGCTGCGTGCGCTGGATCGGCGTACGCCCCGAGGGGCACGCACCGATGATCGAACTGGACGCCGTGGAGGCGCGCCTGGAAGCAGGACTGACTGGCGATCATGCCCGTCCGGGAGTGCGCAATGCGCGACAGGTGACGTTGATCCAGTGGGAACACCTGGCCGTCATCGGCTCGCTGATGGGCCGCCCGGCGGATCGTCCCGTACTGCCGCAAGAGTTGCGCCGCAACATCGCCGTCAGCGGCATCAATCTGTTCAGCCTCAAGGGCCGACGCTTTCGCATCGGCCAGGCCATCTTCGAAACCACCGGCTGGTGCCAGCCCTGCGCACGCTTGGAGCGCAACTTGGGTGAAGGTACGTTTCAGGCCGTGCGCGGCCATGGTGGAATCACCGCACGAGTGTTAAAAAGTGGAATCATTCGCCTGGACGACCGCTTGAGCGTCGAGCCCGTCCCGGCGAGCGGCTACGCTGCTTTCAATGCCGGATAGCTGGACGCTGTAGCGTCCAAACAATTCGCAACGTCTACCTGACGAGGCCTTTATGACCAGCCGCCTGAACCCAGATGACCAGAAGCATGTCGAAGAGTACCTGCAACTGTCCCAGCACCGAGTCGAGCGCCGGCCTTTCCGGCCGTGGATGCTCCTGGTGGTGGTGCTGGCCGTGACCATCGGCCTGGGCCTGTTGAGCCGACTGATCAGTTACCTGACGCTATGAGCCGCATCGCGCTCGCTCGGGTAACGGCACCGATTTCCTTTAGCCTTGCGAGATATCCCCATGACTCATCGTATTGTCATCGTTGGCGGCGGCGCCGGCGGCCTGGAGTTGGCGACCCGCCTGGGTAAGACTCTGGGCAAGCGTGGCACGGCCAGTGTGATGCTGGTCGACGCGAACCTGACCCACATCTGGAAACCCCTGCTGCACGAAGTGGCTGCCGGTTCGCTAAACTCCTCCGAAGACGAACTCAACTATGTCGCCCAGGCAAAATGGAACCACTTCGAGTTCCAGTTGGGGCGCATGAGTGGCCTGGACCGTGAACTGAAGAAAATCCAACTGGCCGCTACCTATGACGAGGCGGGTGTGGAGCTGTTGCCGGCCCGGGAACTGGGCTACGACACTTTGGTCATCGCGGTTGGCAGCACCACCAATGACTTCGGCACCGAAGGCGCGGCGCAGCATTGCCTGTTCCTCGACACGCGCAAGCAGGCCGAGCGCTTCCACCAGCAATTGCTCAACCATTACCTGCGCGCCCATGCCGGCCAGACCGATGTGGTCGAGCGTATCAGCGTCGCCATCGTCGGCGCCGGTGCGACCGGCGTCGAACTGGCCGCCGAGCTGCACAATGCCGCCCATGAGCTGGCGGCCTACGGCCTGGACCGAATCAAGCCGGAAAACATGCACATCACCCTGATCGAAGCCGGGCCACGCGTGCTTCCAGCCTTGCCCGAGCGCATCAGCGGTCCGGTGCACAAGACCCTGGAAAAACTCGGGGTCAACGTCATGACCAACGCCGCCGTCAGCCAAGTGACCGCCGATAGCCTGATCACTGCCGATGGCAAAGTGATCGATGCCAGCCTCAAAGTCTGGGCCGCCGGCATCCGCGCGCCGGGTTTTCTCAAGGACATCGATGGACTGGAAACCAACCGGATCAATCAGCTACAAGTCCTGCCGACACTCCAGACCAGCCGCGACGAGAACATCTTTGCCTTCGGCGATTGCGCGGCCTGCCCGCAACCGGGCAGCGACCGCAACGTCCCGCCCCGCGCCCAGGCCGCGCACCAGCAGGCCTCGCTGCTGGCCAAGTCGTTGAAGCTGCGGATCGAAGGCAAAGCCCTGCCCGAATACAAATACACCGACTACGGCTCGCTGATCTCGCTGTCGCGTTTCTCGGCGGTGGGCAACCTGATGGGCAACCTGACCGGTAGCGTGATGCTCGAAGGTTGGCTGGCGCGGATGTTCTACGTATCGCTGTACCGCATGCACCAGATGGCGCTGTACGGCATGTTCCGCACGGCGATGCTGATGCTGGGTAGCATGATTGGGCGTGGCACTGAGCCTAGGCTCAAGTTGCACTGAGGCTAAGCTTCTTACAGCAGCGGCGAACTTTAAAACTCTGTCGTCGCAACTATAGCCTTCGCGAGCAAGCCCGCTCCCACAGGAGACTCGGTACAGCATATGTACGCGATTAACTGTGGGAGCGGGCTTGCTCGCGAAGACGGTAGCGCAGTCGACACCCATCCATCTAGCGGGTGGTTGAGCGCCGACTCCGTTCTTCAATCAAACCTGAAACCGCTGCACCATCGTGCGCAACGAATTCGCCAGTTGCGACAATTCATGGCTGGACGCGCTGGTCTGGTCTGCGCCGGTGGCCGAGCGCACCGACAGGTCCCGGATATTCACCAGGTTGCGGTCAACCTCACGGGCGACCTGTGCCTGTTCTTCGGCAGCGCTGGCGATCACCAGGTTGCGTTCGTGGATTTCGTTTACCGATGCGGTGATGGTCTGCAACGCCTCGCCTGCCCGCTCCGCCATCGCCAGGGTGCTGGCCGCCCGGGTGGAACTGGCTTGCATGGAATCCAGCGCTTGGGTGGCGCCGCTGCGCATGCCCTGGACCATCTGCTCGATCTCTTGGGTCGATTGCTGCGTGCGGTAAGCCAGCGCCCGCACCTCGTCGGCCACTACCGCAAAACCGCGACCGCTCTCGCCCGCACGGGCCGCTTCGATGGCAGCGTTGAGAGCCAGCAGGTTGGTTTGCTCGGCGATAGCCCGGATCACATCCAGGACCTTGCCGATATCCTGCGACTGGTTGGCCAGGGACTGCACCAGGCCGCCGGTCACCTGCACATCGCTGGCGAGGGCACCAATGGCGTCCACTGTGTCACTGACCCGTTGCTGACCCATGGAGGCCGACTCACTGGACTGACGCGTGGCATCGGAAGTGGAAACCGCGTTGCGCGCGACCTCTTCCACGGCGGTGGTCATTTCGGTGACTGCAGTGGCCGCCTGTTCGATTTCATTGTTCTGCTGTTGCAGGCTCTGAGTACTGTCGAGGGTCACCGCGTTGAGTTCGTCGGCAGCCGTTGCCAACTGCGTCGCCGAGCCACTGATGTTCTGCAACGTCTCGCGCAGGTTCTGCTGCATGGTGGCCAGCGCCTTGAGCAGACGGCTCACTTCGTCGTTGCCGTGGGTTTCAATCGGACGGGTCAGGTCACCACGGGCGACGTTTTCCGCAGCGTCCAGCGCCTCGCTCAAGGGCTTGACGATACTGCGCGTCAGCAACATGGCCAGGGCCACCGTGGCCAATGCAGCCAGCACGATGAACAGGCTGACGATCATGCGCGAATTGGCGTAGTGCTCCTGGGACTTCTGGCTCTCGATCGTCACTTGCTTGGAAAACAGCTCTGCCAGGTCGTTGAGCTGTTTGCCGGAACCGTCCACCACGGTTTTCATGTCCACCAGCAACAGCTTGATCAAGTCGTCACGGCGCCCCTGCTCCGCCAGGGTGAAAGACTGGGCGATGCCCGCACGGTACGCGGCGAAGGTTTGCTTGAATTGTTCGTAGAGCGCCTTGCCCTCGGGCGTGACGACAAGTTTTTCGTAGCTGGCGATTTTTTCGCTCAGCTCCTTGTCACGGGTGTCCATTTGACCGCGGTATACCGAGGTGTTCTTCGGGTCCTGATCCAAGGCCATGCGCAAGGAAATGGTGCGAATACGCAGCATCAATTCGCGGATTTCGTCACCGCCGCGAATACTGGGCAACCACTGGGTTTCCACTGCCACTTCGCTGTCACGGATGCTCGACATCTGCCCCAGCGCAAACACCCCGAGCAATGCGACCAGAAAGGCGATCAAGGCGAAACCCAACGCCGCGCGGGGGGCGATATTCAGCTGACGAAGAAACATAGTGGAGTGCCTTTTTTATTGTTGGCCTGGTGTGGGGCCATGCCCCTGTCGGCGGGTTATCGGCAGGTTGTATGACAACTTGAAGGCTTGCGGTTTTTCGCACGCAAAAAAAATCCCCGTATCTTTCGATACGAGGATTTTTAATATGGTCGGGGTAAGGGGATTCGAACTCCTGACATCCTGCTCCCAAAGCAGGCGCGCTACCGGACTGCGCTATACCCCGGTAAAAAAAAGGCGACCTTTGAAAGTCGCCTTCCTCGATCAGCGCTTTTGGCCTCTGATCTTAAGATTCGATTCCAGCGAACTGGTTTCAAAAATGGTGGGTCGTGTGGGATTCGAACCTACGACCAATTGGTTAAAAGCCAACTGCTCTACCAACTGAGCTAACGACCCAAAAATGGTCGGGGTAAGGGGATTCGAACTCCTGACATCCTGCTCCCAAAGCAGGCGCGCTACCGGACTGCGCTATACCCCGATTGAAATGGCTCCGTGACCAGGACTCGAACCTGGGACCCAATGATTAACAGTCATTTGCTCTACCGACTGAGCTATCACGGAACTGATATTTCAAGTTACTGCATTGAAGCTAGCTTCAACCTCTTCTACCCGTCTGCATCGCTGCGTTCGTGTGTCTGAGGCGCGCTATTCTACAATTTTCAGAACCTCTGTCAACCCCTTAAATTGCTTTCAAGACAATGATTTGCAACTTATTTTGGATTCCTTCTCAGGGAGAAGTCTTCCTGGGGGTGACGTACTGCGGGGCGCACTTTACAAGCCTTTTCCTTTGAGTTCAACGGCCTGATGAAAAAAATGGCCTCGTCAGGCGAGGCCATTTCAACAGCGGGCTATACCGGCTTTCAGTTGAAGATGATTTCGTCGTTCTCCACCGTACCGGTCACGGTTTCGCCCGGCATGAAGCGGCCGGACAAAATCAACTGCGCCAACGGGTTTTCGATCCAGCGCTGGATCGCCCGCTTCAGCGGCCGCGCGCCGTAGACCGGGTCGTAACCCACGGCAATCAACTTGTCCAAGGCTTCGTCGCTCAGTTGCAGCTTGAGCTCGCGCTCGGTGAGGCGGCTGCGCAGGCGTCCCAGCTGGATTTCGGTGATACCGGCAATCTGGTCACGTGCCAGCGGCTCGAAGATCACCACTTCGTCGACACGGTTGATGAATTCCGGGCGGAAATGGGTAGAGATCGCGTCCATCACCGCAGCGCGTTGCGCTTCGCGATCCCCTACCAATTCCTGAATCTGCGTCGAGCCCAGGTTGGAGGTCATCACGATGACAGTGTTGCGAAAGTCCACCGTGCGCCCGTGGCTGTCAGTCAAGCGACCGTCTTCCAGCACTTGCAGCAGGATGTTGAACACATCCGGGTGAGCCTTCTCGACCTCGTCGAGCAAGATGACCGAATACGGCTTGCGACGCACAGCCTCGGTCAGGTAACCGCCCTCTTCATAGCCGACATAGCCCGGAGGGGCGCCGATCAGCCGTGCCACGGAGTGTTTCTCCATGAACTCGGACATGTCGATGCGCACCATGGCCTCTTCCGTGTCGAACAGGAACTCGGCCAGCGCCTTGCACAGCTCGGTTTTACCGACACCGGTCGGGCCGAGGAACATGAACGAGCCGCTCGGCCGGTTAGGGTCCGACAACCCGGCACGGGACCGGCGCACGGCGTTGGACACCGCCACCACCGCTTCTTCCTGGCCGATCACGCGCTGGTGCAGCAGGCTTTCCATCTTCAGCAGCTTGTCGCGCTCGCCTTCAAGCATCTTCGAGACCGGAATGCCGGTCCACTTGGAGACCACTTCGGCAATCTCTTCCTCGGTGACCTTGCTGCGCAGCAGTTGGTTTTCGCTCTTGCCGTGCTGGTCGACCATTTGCAGGCTGCGCTCCAGATCCGGGATCACCCCGTACTGCAGCTCCGCCATGCGGTTGAGGTCGCCTTTGCGGCGCGCCGCCTCCAGCTCCTGACGAGACTGTTCGATCTTCTGCTGGATCTGCGCCGAACCCTGGACTTCGGCTTTCTCCGAATTCCAGATCTCCTCGAGATCGGAATACTCGCGCTCATGGCGAAGGATTTCTTCCTGCAATCTTTCCAGGCGCTTCTTCGCCGCTTCGTCGCTTTCTTTCTTCAAGGCCTGGGATTCGACTTTGAGCTGAATCAAGCGCCGCTCCAACCGATCCAGCACTTCCGGCTTGGAGTCGATCTCCATGCGGATGCGGCTGGCAGCCTCGTCGATCAGGTCGATGGCCTTGTCCGGCAATTGCCGGTCGGTGATGTAGCGATGACTGAGCTTGGCCGCCGCGATGATCGCACCATCGGTAATCGCCACTTTGTGGTGAACCTCGTAGCGCTCTTTAAGGCCACGCAGGATAGCGATGGTGTCTTCTTCGCTCGGTTCTTCAACCAATACTTTCTGGAAGCGCCGCTCCAGGGCCGCATCTTTCTCTATGTATTGGCGGTACTCGTTAAGCGTGGTCGCGCCGACGCAATGCAACTCGCCACGGGCCAGCGCAGGCTTGAGCATGTTGCCGGCATCCATCGAGCCTTCGCCCTTGCCCGCCCCGACCATGGTGTGCAATTCATCGATGAACAGGATGATCTGCCCTTCCTGCTTGGACAATTCATTGAGCAGGGATTTGAGTCGCTCTTCGAATTCGCCACGGTATTTGGCACCGGCGATCAACGCGCCCATGTCCAGGGACAACAGGCGTTTGCCCTTGAGACCGTCCGGCACCTCGCCATTGATGATGCGCTGGGCCAGCCCCTCGGCGATGGCGGTCTTACCCACGCCTGGCTCACCGATCAGCACCGGGTTGTTCTTGGTGCGGCGTTGCAGCACCTGGATCGTGCGACGGATCTCGTCGTCGCGGCCGATCACCGGGTCGAGCTTGCCTTCCTCGGCGCGCTTGGTCAGGTCGACGGTGTATTTGTCCAACGCCTGGCGCGACTCTTCGTGGTTGGCGTCGTTGACCGCTTCGCCGCCCCGCAGGTTGTTGATAGCCGTCTCCAGGGCTTTCTTGCTCACGCCCTGGCCGAGCAACAATTTACCGAGCTTGCTGTTCTCGTCCATGGCGGCGAGTAACACCAGCTCGCTGGAAATGAACTGGTCGCCCTTCTGCTGGGCCAGGCGATCGGCCTGGTTGAGCAACCGCGCCAGATCCTGGGACATATTCACGTCACCGGTCGGATTCTGGATTTTGGGCAGTTGGTCGAGTTCTTTCGCCAGCTCTTTACGCAGGCTGTTGACGTCAAAGCCGACCTGCATCAGCAGCGGCTTGATGGAGCCGCCCTGCTGTTCGAGCATGGCTTGCATCAAATGCGCCGGTTCGATACCGGGATGGTCCAGGCCGACGGCCAAAGACTGGGCGTCGGACAGGGCCAATTGTAATTTGCTGGTTAAACGATCAATACGCATGGGTCACCTTCCTTTTGAGCAGGCCGGACCGAAAAACATCCTGAATGAAGAAACCTGCCAGATACCGCTATAGATGTGGTCGATTCTGGAAGATTCAAGCAGCGCACTGTTGATGCAGATCAGAGAAGTCTAGCGTTCGATCCAAACCAGGGAAGCGAAGCGACCGGTGCGTGGGTTGCGCCGGTAGGAAAAGAAGCGCGGATCGGTCACGGTGCACAAGCCGCCACCGTAGACTGCCGTAACACCGCGCGCCGCCAGGCGCAAACGCGCCAGCGCATAAATGTCGGCGAGGAATTTGCCGGGGTTGTGGCTGGGTGCAAAGGCCTGCGTCGCCTGGGGCAGTTGCGCGACAAAGGCTTCACGCACTTCCGGCCCGACTTCGAACGCTTGCGGGCCGATGGCCGGGCCGAGCCAGGCCAGTATCTCATCGGAGGGCACTGCAAGACTGTCGAGCGTGGCTTCCAGCACCCCGTTCGCCAGCCCGCGCCAACCGGCATGGGCCGCCGCGACGCGGCTGCCGGCACGGTTGCAGAAGAGCACCGGCAAGCAATCCGCCGTCATCGCCGTGCAGGCGATACCCGGCGTTGCGGTCCAACTGGCATCGGCGGTCGCGACCCGCGCCGGGTCAGCCTCGACCACGACAGTGCCATGGACCTGCTGCAGCCAGGCCGGTGCGATGGCGAAGTGATCGGTAAGGCGACGACGGTTCTCGGCGACGGCCGTCGGGTCGTCGTCCACATGATTGCCGAGGTTGAGGCTGTCGAACGGCGCCAGGCTGACGCCGCCCGCTCGGGTGGTGACGCAGGCCTTGACCCGGGCCGGCGCGGGCCAGTCGGGTATCAGCCAGTCACTCATCCGATGAACGCCTCGCGGTCCTGCTTGAGCAGCGTCAACAGCCAGACGAAGTCATCCGGCAACGGCGACTCCCAGCTCATGCGCTTGCCGGTGGTCGGATGATCCAGCTCCAGAAACCGCGCATGCAGCGCCTGGCGCGGGAAGTTCTTCAGCGACTCGACCATGGTGATGCTGGCGGCCGGCGGAATGCGGAAACGACCGCCGTAGGCCGGGTCGCCCACCAATGGGAAGTTGATGTGCGCCATGTGCACGCGGATCTGGTGGGTACGGCCGGTTTCCAGCTTGACCCGCACGTGGGTGTGGGAGCGGAAGCGTTCGAGCACGCGGTAATGACTGACCGCTTGCTTGCCGCCTTCCATCACCGCCATGCGCTGGCGTTGCTGGCCATGACGACCGATCGGCGCGTTGATCTTGCCACCGGCAGTGACCACGCCGATCACGATGCATTCATAGATGCGGCTGACACTGCGGCTCTGCAGCTGTGTGACCAGCTGTGTCTGCGCCTGGATGGTCTTGGCCACGACCATCAGGCCGGTGGTGTCCTTGTCCAGGCGATGCACGATGCCGGCACGGGGCACATTGATAATGTCCGGTACGTGGTGCAGCAAGGCGTTGAGCAGGGTGCCGTCGGCATGGCCCGCAGCCGGGTGCACCACCAGGCCCGCAGGCTTGTTGATCACCAGGATGTCATCGTCTTCATAGACGATGTCCAGGGCAATGTCCTGGGCGACCCATTCTCCCTGGGCCTCCTGTTCGGCGGTCAGCTCGAGGATGGCGCCACCGTGGACGATGTCGCGCGGGCGAATGACCGCCCCATCCACAGTCAGGCGGCCGTCCTTGATCCAGGCGGAAAGGCGCGAGCGCGAGTGCTCGGCGAAGAGTTGGGCGGCGACTTGATCGAGGCGTTGGCCGCCCAAATCGGACGGCACCTCTGCGCGAAGTTCTATTTTATCGGACATGCTCGGACTAGGCGTCGGCACAGCCTTTGGTTTCGGCTGCGCGCTTGTGGTTAAATACGGCGTCTTTTGCCCCGAGGCTTTCAACGGGGCGCTCATCATAACAGGACGGCCCCGCCCAAGACAGCGGCCGTCATAGGGACGCAAGCCGCCATGCAAGTGAAACACCTGCTGCTGATCGCCATCCTCGCATTGACTGCTGCTTGCTCGTCGAAGGAAGTCGTAGACGAAAACCTGAGCGAAGTCGAACTGTACCAACAGGCGCAGAACGACCTGGACAACAACAGCTATACCAGCGCCACGGCCAAGCTCAAGGCCCTGGAATCGCGGTATCCGTTCGGTCGCTACGCCGATCAGGCCCAGTTGGAGCTGATCTACGCCAACTACAAGAACGCCGAGCCGGAAGCTGCAAAATCCGCCGCCGAGCGCTTCATTCGCCTGCACCCGCAGCACCCGAATGTCGATTACGCCTATTACCTCAAGGGGCTGACCTCCTTCGACCAGGACGTCGGCCTGCTGGCGCGCTTCCTGCCGCTGGACATGACCAAGCGTGACCCGGGCGCCGCGCGCGACTCCTATAACGAGTTCGCCCAGCTGACCAGCCGCTTCCCCAACAGCCGCTACTCGCCGGATGCCAAGCAGCGCATGATCTACCTGCGCAACCTGCTGGCATCCTACGAAATCCACGTGGCCGACTACTACCTGACCCGCCAGGCCTACGTCGCCGCCGCCAACCGTGGCCGCTACGTGGTGGAGAACTTCCAGGAAACCCCTTCGGTGGGTGACGGCCTGGCTGTGATGACCGAAGCCTACCAGCGCCTGCACCTCGATGACCTGGCAGCCACCAGCCTGGAAACCCTGAAGCTGAACTACCCGGATCACCCTTCGCTGGTCGACGGCCAGTTCACCCCACGGGTTGACGAAGCGGACAACCGTTCGTGGCTGAGCAAGGCTACCCTGGGCCTGATCGAGTCCCGTCCGCCGCTGCCGCCGGGTGAAACCCGCGCCAACCAGGACGTACAGCGTCAGTTCCAGGACGCCAAGGAAGCCATTCCGAACGAGCTCAAGCCCAAGGACGAGAATGGCGATGTGATCGAAGCAGAAGAGCCTGAGAGCGAGTCCAGCGACCGCTCCTGGTTCAGCCACCTGACCTTCGGCCTGTTCGACTGAGCCCAAGGCACCTACGAAAAGGGAGACCGTACGGTCTCCCTTTTTTGTGCCTGGGTTTTATAGCGCTGTGCGCCGTTCCTGTCCTTGGCTAAACTGCCTGATCTCTAACCAAAAAGCCGCCCATCATGCTTCGTTTACTATTCTGGATTGCCCTGATCGCCGCCGCGGTATGGTTCTGGCGCAAGTTCAAGGGTGCCTCCTCCGCGCCGACCGCCACGCGCGAGCAGGACGCGCCGCCCATGGTTCGTTGCGCCCATTGCGGCGTGCACCTGCCCCGTGACCGGGCGCGAGCTCTCGAACAACAGTGGTATTGCAGCCAGGCTCACCTCGAGCAAGGCCCGAGCACCCGTGATCGCTGAGGCCCTAAGCCCGCGCGACAAACAGGCGCAGCGCCTGCTGCGTCTTTATCATCTGTACCGTCTGAGCATCGGCATCACCCTGGTGCTGCTTATTTCCAGCAACATGGACAACCGCCTGCTGGAGTTCGCCAACGACGACCTGCTGCGCAGTGGCAGTTGGTTGTACCTGGTGTTGAATATCTTGCTGGTGGTGTTTCTTGAAAACACCCGCCGCCCCGCCCGCCTGTTCGGCCTGGCCCTGACCGATGTGCTGCTGCTCTCATGGCTGTTCTTCGTCGCGGGCGGCGCCCCCAGCGCCGTCGGCAACCTGCTCATCGTCTCGGTGGCCATCGGCAATACGCTGTTGCGGGGCCGGATCGGCCTGTTGATAGCAGCCGTTGCCACTCTCGGCATCATCGGTTCGACCTTCTTTCTCGGCCTCAGCGACTCGAACCGCCCCAGTAGCTATTTGCAGGCCGGCACCCTGGGTGCGTTGTGCTTTGCTGCGGCGCTGCTGGTACAGGGCCTGACCCGACGACTGGAAGCCAGCGAAACCCTGGCCGAGCAACGGGCCAGCGAAGTGGTGGGCCTCGAAGCGCTCAATGCATTGATCCTGCAACGCATGCGCACCGGGATCCTGGTGCTCGACCGTCAAGGCCGGGTGCAACTGGCCAACGAAAGCGCGCTGAACCTGCTGGGTATGCACGATCTGGTCGGCCAGCCAATCGAGCAGTACTCAACGGCCCTGGTCGAACGCCTGCAACTGTGGCGGAACAACCCCAGCCTACGTCCGCAAAGCCTGACCATCAGGGGCAATGGCCTTACCCTTCAACCGAGCTTCATCGCCCTGGGGCACAACGACCAGCATCAGACCCTGGTATTTCTCGATGACCTGGCCCAGGTCGCCCAGCAAGCCCAACAGCTCAAACTCGCCTCCCTCGGACGCCTGACCGCCGGTATCGCCCATGAAATCCGCAACCCGCTGGGTGCCATCAGCCATGCGGCGCAATTGTTGCGTGAGTCAGAGGAACTGAACGACGCAGATCGGCGTCTGACGCAGATTATTCAAGACCACTCCCAACGAATGAATCGCGTCATTGAGAACGTCCTCCAATTGTCCCGCCGCCAACCCACCACGCCACAACGCCTGGATCTGCGGACCTGGCTCGAACCGTTCGTCAGGCAAACCCGCGAAAGCATGACCGAGCACCAGCAATTGCACCTGAGCATCGACCCCGGCGACTACACCACGCTGATGGACCCCGTCCAGCTGACCCAAGTGCTCGGCAACCTGTTAAGCAACGCGTGGCGCCACGGCGCGATGGTCCATGACCAGGCTGAAGTCTGGCTGAAGCTGTTCATCGACCCTCACAGCCAACTGCCCACGCTGGACATCATCGACAACGGCCCCGGCGTGACGCCGGACCAGCAGGCGCACTTGTTCGAACCTTTCTTCACCACCAGCAGCCAAGGCACCGGCCTTGGGCTCTATCTGTCCCGTGAGCTGTGCGAAAGCAACCAGGCCCGCCTAGACTTCAAATCACGCCAAGGCGGCGGTTGCTTTCGCATCACTTTTGCTCACGGACGGAAACAGATTTGAATAATCGCTCACGGCAACGAATCCTGATCGTCGATGACGAACCGGACATCCGCGAACTCCTGGACATCACCCTGGGCCGGATGAAACTCGACACCCGCAGCGCCAAGAACCTCGCCCAAGCCCAGGACCTGCTGGCAGGCGAAGCCTTCGACCTGTGCCTGACCGACATGCGCCTGCCCGACGGCACCGGCCTGGAACTGGTGCAGCACATCCAGCAGCGTTACCCCCAACTGCCCGTGGCGATGATCACCGCCTACGGCAGCCTGGAGACCGCTATTGACGCCCTCAAGGCCGGAGCCTTCGATTTCCTGACCAAACCGGTCGACCTGGGGCGGCTGCGAGAGCTGGTCAGCAGTGCCTTGCGCCTGCCAACGGTCGCCACCCCGATCGTCACCCTCGAACGCTGCCTGCTGGGCGACTCTCCGCCGATGCGCAGCGTGCGTAAACAGATCGAAAAACTCGCCCGAAGCCAGGCGCCGGTATATATCAGCGGCGAGTCCGGCTGTGGCAAGGAACTGGTCGCGCGGTTGATCCACGAACAAGGCCCGCGCGCCAGCCAGGGTTTTGTGCCGGTCAACTGTGGGGCAATTCCCACCGAACTGATGGAAAGCGAGTTTTTCGGACACAGAAAAGGCAGCTTCAGCGGCGCCATCGAAGACAAGCCCGGACTGTTCCAGGTTGCCCATGGTGGCACTCTGTTTCTTGATGAAGTGGCAGACCTGCCTTTGGCGATGCAGGTCAAACTGCTGCGGGCCATCCAGGAAAAAGCCGTGCGCGCGGTCGGCGGCCAGCAGGAAGAAGTGGTGGACGTACGCATCCTCTGCGCGACCCATAAGGACCTGGACGCTGAAGTTGCCGCCGGGCGCTTCCGCCAGGATTTGTATTACCGGCTGAACGTCATCGAACTGCGCGTCCCGCCCTTGCGCGAACGTCGCGAAGACATCGAACCATTGGCCAACCATATGCTGCAGCGCCTGGCCCTGAACACCGGCAGCCCTGCTGTGAAACTCCATCCCCAAGCCCTGGAGGCCCTTCGAAACTACCGCTTTCCGGGAAACGTGCGGGAATTGGAGAACATGCTCGAACGGGCCTACACCTTATGCGAACACCAACAGATCGAAGCCGACGACCTGCGCCTGGCCGAGGGCAATAGCACCACCGAGGCGGGCAAGCCGGATTTGATGCAGGTCGACAACCTGGAAGATTACCTGGAAGACGTCGAGCGCAAACTGATCCTCCAGGCCCTGGAAGAAACCCGCTGGAACCGTACGGCGGCGGCCCAGCGGTTGAAGTTGTCGTTTCGGTCGATGCGGTATCGGTTGAAGAAGCTGGGGTTGGATTGAGCCACGGCTCTCCAGCCCATGCTGCCCCTGTGTTCGCCTTGGCAGCTTTTCTAGCCCTTCGGCACCGGCACCTGCTCGTCCAGCACACGATTGGCTAGCAACTCACTCAACTCGATCAGCTGTTGCACCCCCAATGCAACATGCCGTCGCGAGCCGTCGAGTTCGAAGGCCAGGTCGCTGATTGTTGCGTTGGCTGAGGCAAGGGTTTCGCTGAGGTTGGCGAGGAGGCATTCGGTGTCGATGCCTTCCACGACGGTGTATAGCTGGTTTGAGGATGGTTTCTTTTTGGCTTCAGGCTTCGGGGCTAGGTAATAGTCGAGGGCGCGTTTGGCGGCTTCGTCGAGCTTTTGAGGATCGAGTCCGTTTTGAGCTGATGTGGAATCGGTTTCGGGGGGATTGGGTGTGACCTTGATCATCGTGCATCTCCAAGTTATGGAGCTGCCACCGATCGCCGCGACGCGATTGGAGGTGGCAGCTGTACGCAGGTTCGCGGACCGAGAACTTGAACACCCGGCATACCCGAAGGTATCCCACGCACAGCCAGCCATGACACGACAAATACCGAGGCACCGTCGTGGACTGGAATTATGCACCAAGTTAGCGGGCCGCGACGCCCGGACGCTGAATTGGCAGCGACGAGAAAGGTTAGCCAGAGCCCTTCCCACTCGGCAACCGCCAGAGATCGTCGGAAAATTCAGCTCGATTCAGAATTTTGTCCGACCTTTCTCACAAATCTGGTTTGGCTGTCAGGGCATCGGGATGTGTGTATATCCATTTCTGCGGTAAAGGCTACTTAGGGTTCCGCCCTGACGGCGGGTCACTTTCGAAAAGCGCGAAAGTAACCAAAGCGCTTCTGCCCCACCACTCGGCACCTCGCCTAGGCTCGGTGTGCCCTCACTCCGGCATTGCTCCGTGGGCCCGCCGCGAAGGGCCATCCATGGCCCAGCGCGGCTATCCCGGCATCCATGCCGGGATGCCCACTGTGCAATGCCTGCGTTCGGCCAGCGTGGTTAATGGGGCGTCCGAGATCAACGTCCGACGCGAGGCGGCCTGATAGCCGACCTGGTTCTTGATGGGGACCGCATTTCTCCTGTGGGAGCGGGCTTGCTCGCGAAGGCGATGTCACTGTCGATGAGGATGTTGCGTTTGCTGGCCTCATCGCGAGCAAGCTCGCTCCCACAAGAGATGTGTGGTGTATACAAATTTTGTGGCTGTTGAAGGTCTAAATGTGGGAGCGAGCTTGCTCGCGATGACGGTAGGAAATCCAACCGCGATGTCACGGAATTACCGTTATCGCGAACAGGCTGAGGCTATGAAGACGCGACCGCAGTCAACCAGGATGTCGTATGTACCGGCCGCCTTCGCGAGCAAGCTCGCACAATTGGGTCGGAGTACGACAAAAGAGACAGGTCGGCTATCAGGCCGCCTCGCGACGGACGTTGATCTCGGCGCCCCGTTAACCACGATGGCCGAACGTAGGTATTGCGCAGTGGGCACCTCGGCATGGATGCCGAGGTAGCCGCGCTGGGCCATGGATGGCCCTTCGCGGCGGGCCCACGGAGCAATGCCTACGTTCGGGCATGCCGAGCCTAGGCGAGGCACCGAGTGGTGGGGCAAAAGCGTTTTGCTTACTTTTGCGCTTCTCAAAAGTGAGACGCCGTAAGGGCGGAACCCTAAGTAGCCGTTACCGCAGCAATGGATATGTACTCGATCAACACACAGCCGTCGCGAGCAAGCCCGCTCCACAAGAAAAACCGGACCTTACAAGCGCCCCGCCGGCGTATAAGGCACAGGATCAATCACCGCCTCCCGCCCCAACATCAGATCCGTAAACAACCGACACGAAGCCGGCGCCAGCACCAACCCATTGCGATAATGCCCACAATTCAACCATAGCCCAGCAAACCCCGGCACCTCGCCGATATACGGAATGCCTTCAGGCGACCCAGGCCGCAACCCAGCCCAATGCCCAACCACCTCGGCACCCGCCAGCTCCGGAATCAGCGCCAACGCCGAAGCCTTTAGGCTTTCCAACGCCACATCCGTAGGCGTCTTGTCGAAGCCTTCACGCTCCAACGTACTGCCGATCAAAATGTGTCCATCACGACGGGGAATGGCATAGCGGCCTTTCGCAAGGACCATGCTCGATAAAAAGTCCGACGCACATTTGTACAAAATCATCTGGCCCTTGACCGGCTCGACTGGAAGTTTCAACCCCAGCGTCTTGACCAGTTCACCGCTCCAGGCGCCTGCGGCCAGCACCACATGATCGCCACGCAGCTCACCGGCAGAACAATTCACCCCCACGACACGGTCGCCGTCGCGGATAAAGCCGCTGACTTCACAATTTTCATGAACCGTGACATTGGGCATCGCCAGCAGCGCAGCCTTGAGGGATTTCACCAGGCGGGGATTACGCACGTTGGCCACATTGGCCATATAAATCGCTCGGGAAAAACCCGCGCCCAGCACCGGCACTGCATCATGTACGGCAGAGATATCCACAGCCCGCAACGGGCGCCCTTCCCGCTCGGCCCAGGCCAGTGCTTCGTCCTGGTCATCCAGGTCCAGCCAGTACAGGCCGGTGACATGCACTTGCGGATCGATTCCGGTGGCGGCGAACAAACGCTCGCCCAGTTGTGGATAAAAATCCTGCGACCAGTGGGCCAGGGCGGTCACCGCTGGGCTGTAGCGCCACGGGTACAACGGCGAAACGATACCGCCACCGGCCCAAGACGCCTCCTGGCCGACGCTCGAACGGTCCAACAGCACCACTCGCTGCCCTTCGGACGCCAGATTGAACGCCGTCAGCAGGCCGATCACTCCGCCACCGACAATCACCACTTGCTGTTGCCTGGTCATGTTCTGATTCAACTCACAAGACAGAGAGGGCGCAAGTCAGCGCCCGGATAAAGGAAACTCAGCGGCCCCAGCAATCCTTGGTGGTCAGCCCCGCAGCGGCGTTGAGCATGCCCCGTGCGCCGGTGTTGTTGATCGTGAAATCACCGCACTTGTCCGTGGCCATGGACGAGCCATTCTTGCGCACGGCAGTCAGGGTGAAGCTCTGGTCCGCCAGCGTCTGGGTAATGGTGTAGAAATCGTTACCGCCGCTCAGGCCGGTGGCATTGGTATACACGTTGTTCTTCGAGTAGTAGCGCTCGAGAATCTGCGCCTGCTCCGACAACAACCCGGCAATTTCGGTGCGTCGGCCCTTCTTCATGTACTCGGTCAGGCTCGGATAGCCAATGGTGATCACGATACCGATGATCGCAATCACGATCATGATTTCGATCAAGGTGAAACCCCGGTTGGATCTGCGCATGCCTTGCCTCTCACTGTATTTGTCGCCACATGATGCGGCGGCTGCCGCCCACGGATTTTTCAAGCAGGTCGGTGATGCCGCCACCGGAATCGTTCACGATCATGTTGGTGGCCCCGTTGGCGTTGACGATCGCACTCAAGGTCGGGATACCACCGGTGAACACGACCCCGCTGGAGAGGGCGTCGGAACTGTTGAGCGTGCCGTCACCGTTGGTATCGAGCACCGCATAGTTGAGCATCTTACCGTTGAACGCATCCACTTCGATCAGTTTGCCGGTACCGAAGCTGGCGCAAGGGTCGGTGGTGTCCACGGCTGCCGTGGTGAAGACCACACGCCCGAGCACCAGGTTGGCCGGGTTGATCACCCGTTCACCGGTCAATGCGTTGTTGTAAACCAAGGGCAGGTACCAGCCCTTTTTCGAAGGATAGGTCACGTCAGTCTGGCTGGTGGTCACGAACTGCCCTGTGCTGCCGGAAAACACCCCGGTGATGGATTGGGCCTGCAGGCTCGACACCGTGATCTGCCCCGCTCCGCCAGTGGCATCCCATATCGAGTAGAACGCCTGAAGGTCCTTGTTGAGCTTGTCGGTCGTTTCGTTGAATTTACCGGTGCCGAAAAAGACCTGGGTACCGCCCTGGGGATTGTCTGCCAGTAGGGGCTGGACCGTAATCGGTTGGGTCGCCCCGCCGGGCGCCGTAAACAACGGCTGGCCGGCAAAGGCCAGGCCCCAAGCGGTGGGTGACGTGCCGCTGAGGTCGAATTTCCACATCCGCCCTTTCAGGTCGCCGCCATATGCCGCCTGGACCACGTTCTGGGAATTGACCCGAAGCTTGACCGACGACAGGCCGTTATCCGTCTCGCTGCTGTTGATTACGATCTTCTTGATCAACGAACCGTCGCGGATATCTACCACGTACAACGCCGCCACGCCGCTGTTGCTGCCGTAGCCGTTGGCAATGAACGCGGCCCAGCGCCCGTCCGCCAAGCGGGCGACTTCGGGTCGCGCGTAGGCGTAGCCCAAGTCATTGAAGCTGTTGGTTGTATTGGCTACGGCCGGTGCGCTGATTTCCCACAATGCCCGAAGCGCGTTGCCCGCTGCCGCGTCGAACAGTTGGACGGCAAAGAACGTCCTGCCCCCGGCCCCTGTGCCGCCCACGGCCACCGTCTTCCAGGCGCTGCCCGACTGCGTGTCGAATACGCCGATCTGTCCATCGACCAGGAACTGGTGGCTCACGCCGTTGATGTAGTTGGTATCGGCAACGCCCTGCAATGAGGGCAGCACGCTCGAAGGCATGTAGGCGTAGCGCCGCGTACCGTTGGCACTGTTGATAACGCTGAAAAATCCGTCATTGGCGTTTACCACCAGGCTGGCGTTCATGTTCGTCGACTTGGTCGCCAGGTAATTGCTGTAGCTGGTGTCGTTGATCAGATCCGCTGCGGTCTGGTCATTGGGCGAAGCCAGTACCAGCGGCGAATTGATGATGTCCCCGAGCAAGACACTGCGCACCTTCAGGCCGGTCTTGTTGACGCCCTTGCTCCACTCCACCAGGTCGTTGCCGGTAATCCCGGTGGGCAGGTTCTGGTTGAGGCTGGTCTGTTGGGCCGGTGAAAAATTGGCGTAGGCCAGGGTTATGGGCACGTTGGTCGCGGTGTTCCACGATTGATAAATCGGCGCAGCAGCGGCAGGCACAATGGCGGTGTCGGTGGTCCACTGCACCGCTGCCATGTCTACCGTGCCCGCCGAGGTGAAGCCGAACGCCCGGATCGTGCCGCGCCAGTCCTTGGGGTCATAAGTGGTCTGGTAGAAACTGGAGGTGCTGGACAACGAGGCACCGTTGGTGGCGCCGCCGCCCCCCGATCCGGCTTTGGAGGTGATGTCGCTCAAGGCCGATGAAAGGGCCGAGCTCAAGCCTTCGCTGTCGGTCGCCTGATAATACTTGCCAGCGCCATAGCGGGCGGCATCGGACAGCATCTGGTTGGTCGCTGTGAACCCCACCGTGTAAGTGTTGAGGTATTGCCGGGGGAAATCCGCCGTATTCCAGGCTTTGCCCGTGGCATCGGTGCCGGTGGAGCGCATGTCGATGTCGAAGGCGAACTTGGCCACGTCGTCCAGGTAAAGCGTGTCGCCCTCGCCGTCACCATTGGGGTCCGCGCCATCGTTGGCGCTGATGCCATCCCAGTTCGGCAACCGGGAGCCGCCCAGCGGGTCGTTGGTGGGGAACGTCCGGTCATAAGTGGGCAAACCGTCGGTGATCACTACGCCGAAATTTTTCTGACAGCGGTATTGGATCGGGCTGATGTAGGTAGTGGGCGTGCTGTTGTAGTACGGCGCCATGCCCCTGAAATAGCGAGTGACCTCATAGTAGCTTTCGGCAAGCGGTGTATTCGCGACGGCGCCCAGCGCATTGATGGCGCTGATCAGGGCGTTGTAATTGGTATTGGCCTGGGCCTGGGTCACGCTGCCGCTGACCGGCGAAAGATCACTGACCGAACGGGCGATGTAGCCACCTGGGCCTGAATTACTGCTGTTGGGCGGATTGAACGTGGCGAGGCCAATGCGTAATGCGCGATTGCTGGTAACCAGGTCGTTGGAAACGTCCCGCGCGACGTTGATTCGATAGTCGTTGGGGATCGTGCCCGTGGTGAAATCCCGGTTCGAACCGTTGGCCAACGCCAGCAGATACGCCAGGTATTTGGTGGTGTAGCGGGTATTGCCGCCGCCCACCGGGTCCGGCATGCGCAGGCAGACCCGGCTAAGGCTGCCTCGGTAGAAACCATACCAGCCACTCGTACAACCGCCCCTGAACAGGCCGGCCAGCAGAACGTTGCCATCGTCTGGATCAAGCTGTACGCCGCCGAAACAGCTGGTACTGGAATTACAGTTAATGACAGCCGGACGCGACACTTCCGGATCAAACCCCGCCGCCCAGATGATGTTGTTCATGCTCCCTGAATCGTCGATCAACAACATCACGTTCGGCGTAACGGCGGCCGCGCTCAGCAGCGGCGAATCAGAGGGCGTGAACGCGTAGGCCGGGGCAGTCAGGTAAAGACTGAGCACCGCACCCCACAGCACCTGCCTCCAGTGGCGGCGCACCTCAGTACTTCGCATAGATGCTCTCCACCACGCTGCGCTGATTGTTTCCCACCACCGCCACCGCCGTGATCCGGTACAGCGTCGCCGATGTATTGCTGGGAACGTTGACCGCCGAGAGCGTGGTGCCGATGTTCTGCACGCCATAAAACCCGCTGCCGGCCGCGACCCAGGTCACGCCCGAGGATGAGTTGCGCCCGGCTGCCGTAACCGTCGCCGACTCGGCCGGCGGCGCGCATTGCGTCGCGGTGGTACAGACGGCCAGCGAATACGTCTCGGCCTGCACGGCCGTCTCGCCGAGCCTCAACGCCGCCTCGGCGAGCTGGAAGGACTGGTTGCGCAACATGACGCTGCTGGTCATCTTTTCCTGGAGCGTCGCGCTCTGCATCGACGACAGCCCGATCAATGTCAGCAGCAACAGGAACACCAGGCTGACCAGCAAGGCCATGCCACGCTGAGAGTACCCGAAGGGCGTCGAATTCATCAGTCGCCCTCCCCTTACAAGAGCCGGTTGCGCAAAGCGGCAACCACGTTGAAAGTCTGCTCGCGCACGGCATTCTTCGGATCGAAGAGCGTCAGGGTCAGGCGCACGCTGCGAATCAGCGCCGGATCAGAGGGATTGCTGATATAGCTGGACGTCGCGCTGTCCGTCGCGCTGCCGGCCACGCCGAACATCACGTCGAACGCCCGCACGTTATCCACCAGCACAAACAAGGTCGGGTTGCCGACCCCGCTGCCCAGGAGCAATTGGTTGTTGTTGAAGCTGTAGACCAGCCGGCGGATCGGGAAGGCCAACTGCCCTGCCGCTGGCGCCCGTGCGTTTGTGTAGGCCGTCGCCGAGGTACGGCAGTCGGAAAGGACAGTCCAGGTCGGAGCGCTACCGCTATTACCTACGTCGGCGGTGACCAAGGTCAATTTTTTGTTGGCCTCATCCCAGCGGATCGGGGTGATCTGGCTGGCATTGAAATCTTTAGCCGTGGAAGCATCGGTAATGGTCGCCAGACAACCGAACATACCCACCATGCGAAGCTCCTGGACCATTTTGCTCAGGACGAACCGGGCGTCTTCCTGCATGGCCGCCGCAGCACTCTGACTGACGTAGGTGTTTTTGGCCGCGATGAAAATCTGCACGACACCCAGCACGACGATCAGGCTGAGCACCAGCGCGATCATCAATTCGATCAGGCCAAACCCCCGACTACGGCTGTTCATGGCGGTGTACCCACCGGGTCTGCCGCGACACGGCTGGTCAGTACGAAGCTGCGCCGTGCCTCGGCCGCGTTGGTAGTATTGGCGGCCCGGGCATCGTCCCAGGAAATGGTGATGGTGTAGACCCGCTTGTTCAGCGCCACAGCGCCCGTGGCCGTGGCGCCACCGAAGGCGATGATGTTGGTCTTGAAGTCATAAAGGTCCTGGTCGCGGGCCACGTTGAGGTTCGCCGAGCTGGGCGGTGTAATGGTGTAGTCGGCGCCGGAGTTGGCGCGGATGCGGTCCATCATGTCGTAGGCGATGAAACTGGCCTGGCTGGTCATGCGCGAGCTGTCGGTGTACTTGAGGGCATTGAGCTGAATCATCGCCGCCCCCAACAAGCCCACGCCGAGAATCAGCACTGCCACCAGCACCTCGATCAGCGTCATACCCTCCTGGGCCCTTTTACTGCGATTGGTCATCCGCAACTTCCACCCAATACGATTCGTCCATTGAGACAAACATTCAGCGTCCTGGTCTGTGCTCCCCGCACATAATTGAAACTCACCGGCGTGGCCGGCGCCGACAAGCCGCCCAGGTTGTTGAAATCGATGTTGGTCACCTCTGAGGTTAGCGTCAGAGTCGCACCGCCGCTCATCGCCGGAACAACCCGCAACACATTGGCCGGTGTGCCTGTGCTGTCATACACCGTCAATTCGCCGCTCCAGACGCTGCCCTGGGCCGTGGGGCGGATCCGCGTGGTGATGCCACGGTCGATCGCCGTCATCCGGGCAAAGTTCAGCGCTCGGCGCAGATCGCCGATATCGGTGTCGGCCTTGGTGCCCTGCATCGAACCGGTGAACGCCGGCACCGCCATCGTGATAAGGATCAGCAGCACAGCCAAGGCCACCAGCACCTCGACCAGCGTGAAACCTTTTGTACGAAGATCCATCGATGCCCTCCGTTGCCGTCGGCTATACCTGCTTCTACACGCTAGAACAAACCGCCGCCGTGTGTGCAGTTGTTTCGGCTTGCGGCGCCAGGACCGCGCCATTTTCATGCTCCAGAGAGGAGACATCATGTATCAACAGGGCTTCAGCCTGATCGAACTGCTCATGGGACTGGCAATCGCCGCAATTGTTCTGTCGTGGACCGGCACGGGCTACAAAGAGCTGATCGCATCCATCGAACGCGATGACACCGCGCAATTACTGATCAGCGGGTTGCGCAGCGCCCGCAGCGAAGCCATCGCTCGCAACCGGACGGTCGTGCTCAGGGGGATAGACAACGATTGGGGCCGGGGCTGGCGCATTACCCTGGACGATAAGGAAAAAACCGTGCTGATGGAACGCAGCAACCGCGCTCGAGTAATGGGCAACCGGCACATAAAACGTTCGGTGAGGTTCAGCAACCTGGGGGAAGCGCTGCTGCCCAGTGGCGGCTTTCAGGCCGGTACGCTGCATGTCTGCGCCAGACACGGGCCGGTCAGCCATCATCAAGTGATATTGGCGCCTTCCGGCCGTGTCCGCATGGAAAGTGTCAAAGCCGAGCAGGCCCTGTGTGAAAAAGGACTCAAAGCAAGGAGCGGACGCGCAGCTCTTTCGGCATCGAGAACGTAATGTTTTCCTCGCGACCGGCCAACTCATCGGCACCCGTTGCGCCCCAGGCCTGCAATTGCTGGATCACGCCGCGCACCAATACTTCTGGCGCGGAAGCACCGGCGGTGATGCCGATACGCTCGACGCCATCGAACCAGCTGCGTTGCATATCCTCGGCCCCATCGATCAGGTAGGCCGGCGTGGACATGCGCTCGGCCAGCTCCCGCAAACGGTTGGAATTGGAGCTGTTCGGGCTACCAACGACCAGGACCACATCGCATTCGTCGGCCAGTTGCTTGACCGCGTCCTGCCGGTTCTGGGTGGCGTAGCAGATGTCGTCCTTGCGCGGGCCGCCAATGGCCGGAAAACGAGCGCGCAGGGCGTCGATCACACGGCTGGTGTCGTCCATGGACAGAGTCGTCTGGGTCACGAAGGCCAGGCTTTCGGGGTTGCGTACCTGCAAGGCCGCAACATCTTCCTCGTCTTCGACCAGGTAGATCGCACCGCCGTTGCTGGCATCGTATTGGCCCATGGTACCTTCGACTTCCGGGTGGCCTTCATGGCCGATCAGGATGCATTCGCGACCGTCACGGCTGTAGCGGGCCACTTCGATGTGCACCTTGGTCACCAATGGGCACGTCGCGTCGAACACCTTCAGGCCACGGCCGGCGGCTTCGCTGCGCACCGCCTGGGAAACGCCATGGGCGCTGAAGATCACGATGACGTCATCCGGCACCTGGTCCAGTTCCTCGACGAAAATGGCCCCGCGGCTACGCAGGTCTTCGACAACGAATTTGTTGTGGACCACTTCGTGGCGCACGTAGATAGGCGGCCCGAAGACTTCCAGGGCGCGGTTGACGATTTCGATCGCCCGGTCCACGCCGGCGCAGAAGCCACGGGGGTTGGCGAGTTTGATTTGCATGCTGTGCCTCGTGTCTGTGGGAGCGAGCCTGCTCGCGATGCGGTGGATCAGCCAACTCGATGGCGGCTGTGACTCAGTTATCGCGAGCAGGCTCGCTCCCACAGGTATTGTTGGAGCAATCAATGCCCATTAAATCTTAAACCGCCTTGACCTCGATGATTTCCACTTCGAAGCTCAAGGTCTTGCCCGCCAGCGGGTGGTTGAAGTCCACGGTCACTTGGGCGTCGTCAAATGCCTTCACCACACCCGGCAGCTCGGTATTGGCGGCGTCGTTGAAGATCACCAGCAAACCCTCGGACAGCTCCATGTCCTGGAACTGCGAGCGTGGCATGGTCTGCACGTTTTGCGGGTTGGGCTGACCAAAGGCGTTTTCCGGCGGCACGACCACGGTGCGCTTGTCGCCGGCCTTGAAACCGAAGATCGCGGCTTCGAAGCCTGGCAACAGGTTACCGTCGCCAACCTTGAACACAGCCGGGTCCTTGTCGAAGGTGCTGTCGACGGTGTCGCCGTTTTCCAGGTGCAGGGCGAAGTGAAGCTTCACTTCGGTGTTTTGAGCGATACGCTGCTCAGTCATGGACGGCTTCTCCGGTTTTCTTGCTCTTGAACATGTCCAGGGCCAGCATCACGGCGCCCACGGTGATGGCGCTGTCGGCAAAGTTGAACGCCGGGAAATACCAGCGGTTCTGCCAATGCACCAGAATGAAATCGATGACGTGGCCCAAGGCAATACGGTCATACAGATTGCCCAGCGCGCCACCGAGCACCAGCGCCAGCGCCACGGCCAGCCAGGTTTCATCGCGCCCCAAGCGCTTGAGCCAGACCACCAGCACGCCACTGACCACCACGGCGATCAGGGCGAACAGCCAGCGCTGCCAGCCCGAACTGTCGGCCAGGAAGCTGAACGCTGCGCCGGTGTTGTAGGCCAGGGTCCAGCTGAAGTAGTCGGGAATGACCACGATCTGCTGGTACATCGTCAACGAGCTTTCGAAGTAGTACTTGCTGGCCTGGTCGATGACCAGAACCAGCACGCTCAACCATAACCAACCCAGCCGTCCGAAACGGCCCGCCACATTAGGCATAGTGGCGAACCTCACCGGTGCCGCTGATGTTGTCGACGCAACGACCGCAGATTTCCGGATGCTCGGGATTCACGCCGACATCTTCGCGGCAATGCCAGCAACGGGCACACTTGACGAAGCTCGACTTGACTACCTTGAGCTTCAGGCCGGCCACTTCGGTGACCACGGCATCGGCGGGTGCCTGCACCAATGGCGCGACACTGGCAGCGGAGGTGATCAGCACGAAGCGCAGCTCGTTGCCCAGCTTGGCCAGGTCGGCGCTCAGGGCCTCTTCTGCGTAAAGCGTGACTTCGGCCTGCAGGTTGCCACCGACGGCCTTGGCCGCGCGCTGGATCTCCATTTCCTTGTTGACCGCAGTCTTGACCGCCATGATCCGGTCCCAATAGGCACGGTCCAGCTCGAAGCCCTGGGGCAACTCGGTCAGGCCGTCGTACCAGGTGTTGAGCATCACCGACTCGTTGCGCTCGCCCGGCAGGTATTGCCACAGCTCATCGGCGGTGAACGCCAGGATCGGCGCGATCCAGCGCACCAACGCTTCGCTGATGTGGAACAGCGCGGTCTGGCACGAACGACGGGCCTTGCTGTTGGCACCGGTGGTGTACTGGCGGTCCTTGATGATGTCGAGGTAGAAACCACCCAGTTCCTGCACGCAGAAATTGTGGATCTTGGAGTAGACGTTCCAGAAGCGATACTCGCCGTAATGCTCCTGCAATTCGCGTTGCAGCAACAGGGTACGGTCGACGGCCCAACGGTCCAGCGCGAGCATTTCCTCGGCCGGCAGCAGGTCGGTGGCCGGGTTGAAACCGGTCAGGTTCGAGAGCAGGAAGCGTGCGGTGTTACGGATCCGCCGGTAGGCGTCCGCGCTGCGCTGCAGGATCTGCTCGGAAACCGCCATCTCGCCGGAATAGTCGGTGGACGCGACCCACAGGCGCATGATGTCGGCGCCCAGGGTGTCGTTGACCTTCTGCGGCGCGATCACGTTGCCCAGGGACTTGGACATCTTGCGCCCGGACTCGTCGACGGTGAAACCGTGGGTCAGCAGCTCGCGGTACGGCGCATGGTTGTCGATGGCGCAACCGGTCAGCAGCGACGAATGGAACCAGCCGCGGTGCTGGTCGGAACCTTCCAGGTACAGGTCGGCGCGCGGGCCGGTCTCGTGGCCCATCGGGTGCGAACCGCGCAGCACGTGCCAGTGGGTGGTGCCGGAGTCGAACCACACGTCAAGGGTGTCGCTGATCTTGTCGTACAGCGGCGCTTCGTCGCCCAACAGTTCGGCGGCATCCATCTTGAACCAGGCTTCGATGCCTTCGACTTCAACACGCTTGGCCACTGCTTCCATCAGCTCAACGGTGCGCGGGTGCAGCTCGCCGCTTTCCTTGTTCAGGAAAAACGGGATCGGCACGCCCCAGTTGCGCTGGCGGGAGATGCACCAGTCCGGACGGTTGGCGATCATCGAGTGCAGGCGCGCCTGGCCCCATGCCGGTACGAATTGGGTCTCTTCGATGGCTTTGAGCGAACGCTGGCGCAGGGTGTCGCCGGTGGTTGGCTGCTTGTCCATGCCGATGAACCACTGCGCGGTGGCGCGGTAGATCAGCGGGGTCTTGTGGCGCCAGCAGTGCATGTAGCTGTGTTCGATGACGGTGGTATGCAGCAGCGCGCCGACTTCGGTCAGCTTGTCGACGATGGCCGGGTTGGCTTTCCAGATGAACTGGCCGCCGAAGAACTCCAGCGACGGCGCGTAGACGCCATTGCTCTGCACCGGGTTGAGGATGTCATCGTTGACCATGCCGTATTTCTTGCAGGTCACGAAGTCGTCGACGCCATAGGCCGGTGCGGAGTGAACCACGCCGGTCCCCGCGCCCAGTTCCACGTAGTCGGCCAGGTACACCGGCGACAAGCGGTCGTAGAACGGATGACGGAAGTTGATCAGCTCCAGCGCCGAACCCGGCGCAGTGGCCAGCACCGAGCCTTCGAGGTTGTAGCGGGCCAGGCACGATTCGACCAATTCTTCAGCCAGCACCAGCAACTTGTCGCCGACATCGACCAGGGCGTAGTTGAACTCCGGGTGGACGTTCAGCGCCTGGTTGGCCGGGATGGTCCACGGGGTGGTGGTCCAGATCACGATCGACGCCGGCTTGGCCAGCTTGCCCAGGCCGAACGCGGCGGCGAGCTTGTCTTCATCGGCGATCGGGAACGCGACGTCGATGGTCGAGGACTTCTTGTTCTCGTACTCGACTTCCGCCTCGGCCAGGGCCGAACCGCAATCGAAGCACCAATTCACCGGCTTGAGGCCCTTGAACACGAAGCCGCCCTCGACGATTTTCGCCAAGGCACGGATTTCGCCGGCTTCGTTCGCAAAGTCCATGGTCTTGTAGGGGTTGGCGAAGTCGCCCAGCACGCCGAGGCGGATGAATTCGGACTTCTGCCCTTCGATCTGCTCGGTGGCGTAGGCACGGCACAGTTCGCGGGTCTTGTCCGCGCCCAGGTTCTTGCCGTGGGTCACTTCGACCTTGTGCTCGATCGGCAGGCCGTGGCAGTCCCAGCCCGGGACATAAGGCGCGTCAAAACCCGAGAGGGTCTTGGAGCGGATGATCATGTCCTTGAGAATCTTGTTCAGCGCGTGACCGATGTGGATGGTGCCGTTGGCGTACGGAGGGCCGTCGTGCAGGACGAACTTCGGACGATCCTTGCCAATCTCGCGCAACTTTCCGTACAGGCCAATGCTGTCCCAACGCTGCAGAATCTGTGGTTCGCGCTGAGGCAGGCCGGCCTTCATTGGGAAGGCGGTGTCCGGAAGGTTTAGCGTGGCTTTATAGTCGGTCATTTAAGGCTCTTCATTAGCGATTGGCGCTGGTTGCGACAAGGGCACGGGCGGCGGCGATATCTGCATGGATCGCCGTCTTGAGCGCCTCCAGAGAGGCAAAACGCTGCTCTTCACGCAGCTTCTGGTGGAAAACCACCGTCAAACGCCGGTCATACAGATCGCCGGCAAAATCCAGAATGTGTACTTCGAGATGGGCCTTGCCATCCCCTTGCACCGTGGGCCGTACGCCGATATTGGCAACACCGGGCCAGGTCTTGCCGTCGATATCGACACTCACCAGGAATACGCCGGTCAGCGGCACACGACGACGCTTGAGCTGCACGTTGGCGGTTGGCGTGCCCAATTGGCGCGCCAGTTTCTGCCCGTGCAGGATCCGCCCGGCAATCCGGTACGGCCGGCCGAGCAAGCGCTCGGCCAATGCAAAATCGGCAGCCGCCAGGGCATTACGGACCTGGGTACTGCTGACGCGCAAGCCATCCATCTCGACGGTCTGCGCCGCCTCGACGGTGAAGCCTTGGGCGATACCTGCCTGTTGCAGGTAGTCGAAATCGCCTGAACGGTCGCAACCGAAACGGAAATCATCGCCGACTTCCAAGTGTTTCACATCGAGACCGTCCACCAGGATGGTATCGACGAACTCGGCGGCGCTGAGCTTGCTCAGGCGCTGGTTGAAGGCCAGGCACAAGACCCGGTCGACGCCCTCGGCGGCCAGCAGTTGCAGCTTGTCCCGCAACCGGGCCAGACGGGCCGGGGCGGTGTCCGGGGCGAAAAATTCCCGGGGCTGCGGCTCGAAGATCACCACGCAGCTGGGCACGCCCAATTCCAGCGCACGCTCGCGCAGCCGCGCCAGGATAGCCTGGTGGCCACGGTGAACACCGTCAAAGTTGCCAATAGTGGCGACACAGCCCCGATGCTGGGGGCGCAGGTTGTGGAGGCCTCGAACCAGCTGCATAACGCGCTTCTTGCTCATAAAGTGGCCGATTATAACCACACCCGGCGGCCGACGACAGGCAACACCGTAACCCAAAGTGATCGAACCGACAAAACCACTGCCCGGCCCGGGATTATCGAGCGCCCGCCCTCAGCTCAAGGCCTTGCGATTGAAGTCGCGCAAACGGAAGCCCATCAGCAGCAACATGCCGAAATAGGCCACCACGCCGGCGACGACCAGCACGCCCAGGCGCAGGAAACGCTCGAACATCTGCCCTTCGCCCCAAGCCGGCATGAAATGCATCGCCCCCAGCAGGACCGCCGACATCACCGCTACGGCGACCAGCAGCTTGAGGCCGAATTTGCCCCAGCCCGGTTGCGGCTGATACATCTTCTGCTTGCGCAGTTGATAAAACAGCAGCCCGGCATTCAGGCAAGCGCCCGCACTGATCGCCAGGGCCAGGCCGGCGTGGGCCAGCGGACCGATGAGCAACAGGTTGAACAATTGGGTCATCACCAGGGTGAAAATGGCGATTTTCACCGGCGTGCGAATGTTCTGCTGGGCGTAGAAGCCCGGCGCCAGCACCTTGATCACGATGATCCCGAGCAGGCCCACCGAATAGGCAACCAGCGCTCGTTGGGTCATCGAGGCATCGAAGGCATTGAACTGGCCGTACTGGAACAACGAAACGGTCAGCGGCTCGGCCAGGATTCCCAGCGCCAGGGAACACGGCAAGACCAGCACAAAGCACAGGCGCAGGCCCCAATCGAGGATACGCGAGTACTCATGGCGGTCCTGGCTGGCGTAGGTCTTGGCCAGGGTCGGCAGCAGAATCGTGCCCAGGGCCACGCCCAGCACACCGGACGGCAACTCCATCAGGCGGTCGGCGTAGTACATCCACGACACCGAGCCGGCCACCAGGAACGAAGCGAAGATGGTGTTGATGATCAGCGAAATCTGGCTGACCGACACCCCGAGGATCGCCGGCAGCATCTGCTTCATCACCCGCCACACACCGCTATCACGCAGATTCAGCCGTGGCAGCACCAGCATGCCGATTCTCTTCAGGTGGGGCAGTTGATACAGCAATTGCGCCAGGCCGCCCACCAGCACGGCCCAGCCGAGGGCCATCACGGGAGGGTTGAAGTACGGGGTCAGAAACACCGCGAACACGATCATGCTGACGTTGAGCAGGGTCGGCACGAAGGCCGGCACGGAAAAGCGGTTCCAGGTATTGAGGATCGCCCCGGCCAGGGACGACAGGGAAATCAGCAATATATAAGGAAAGGTTACCCGCAGCAGGTCCGAGGTGAGCTGGAATTTTTCCGGGGTATCGGTGAAACCTGGTGCCGTGGCCCAGATCACCCATGGCGCGGCGAGCATGCCGGCGGCCGTGACCAACGCCAGCACCAGCGTCAGCAGCCCGGTGACGTAGGCAATGAAGGTGCGGGTCGCCTCTTCGCCTTTCTGGCTTTTATATTCCGCCAGGATTGGCACGAAGGCCTGGGAAAATGCGCCCTCGGCGAAGATTCGCCGCAACAGGTTAGGCAACTTGAAGGCGATGAAGAAGGCATCGGTGGCCATTCCGGCGCCGAATATCCGGGCGATCAGCGTGTCGCGAACGAACCCCAGGACGCGGGAAAGCATCGTGATAGAGCTGACGGCAGCCAACGATTTGAGCAGATTCATGAAAAGAGTTTTTGCCTGTCGATAAACAGCAGGCGAACAACGCGCCCACTTATGCGATACTCCGCGCCGCTAAACAGTGCAGAGCCAAAGCCCGCGAGTTTACAGGTCGCACGCCGGAAAGAAATCCTCCGGTGCGTCGCACCTGCCATTCAGCGGAACGCGTCACCCGCCCTTGACAAGACTTCAACTCATCGGCATGATTCGCGGCCTATTTTGTTTGCTATTTCCCAAAAAGTCTTTCGAGGAGCTCGACGGTGGCCAACACACCTTCCGCCAAAAAACGTGCAAAACAGGCTGAGAAGCGTCGCAGCCACAACGCCAGCCTGCGTTCCATGGTCCGTACCTACATCAAGAACGTAGTTAAGGCCATCGACGCAAAAGACGCTGAAAAAGCTCAAGCTGCTTACGTTCTGGCTGTGCCAGTTATCGACCGCATGGCCGATAAAGGCATCATCCACAAGAACAAGGCTGCTCGTCATAAGAGCCGCCTGAATGGCCACGTAAAGGCCCTGAACGTTGCCGCTGCTGCCTAAGCGACGCGCTCATTAAAAAACCGACCTCAGGGTCGGTTTTTTATTGCCTGGGATTTAACAGGCCCATCGCAAAAAAATGTGGGAGCGGGCTTGCTCGCGAATGCTGTGCGCCAGGCGACACTTACGCCACTGACAGACCGCATTCGCGAGCAAGCCCGCTCCCACACGGGTGTTCTGCGTTGGATTATTGAGCGCGGGCCCACGGCAAGATCGGGATCGCCGTCACCGCATTCTGCGGGCTGCCCTCGATTACGCGGTCGCTGTAGACCAGGTAAACCAGTGTGTTGCGCTTCTTGTCGAGAAAACGCACCACCTGCATAGTCTTGAATACCAGCGAGGTACGCTCCCTGAACACCTCGTCACCATCCTTGAGCTCACCCTTGAAGCTGATAGGCCCAACCTGGCGACAGGCGATGGACGCCTCGGCGCGATCCTCGGCCAGGCCAAGCCCACCCTTCACACCGCCGGTCTTGGCCCGCGACAGGTAGCAAGTCACACCGTCGACCTTGGGGTCATCGAAAGCCTCGACGACGATCCGGTCGTTCGGCCCGACAAACTTGAACACCGTCGACACCTGGCCAATTTCTTCGGCCGACGCCAGCAGCGGCACTGCCAACAGCAAGCCGATCAATCCTTTAGCCAAACCCATGATTTTTCCTTAAACGAGGATCAGGTTGTCACGGTGGACCAGCTCAGGCTCCGCCATGTAACCCAACAGACCGACAATCGCATCAGACGACTGACCGATGATTTTCTGCGCTTCCAACGCGCTGTAGTTGGCCAGGCCCCGGGCAATCTCGCGACCATCGGGTGCCACGCACACAACCATCTCGCCGCGCCGGAAACTGCCCTGGACCAGCTTCACGCCCACCGGCAACAGACTTTTGTTGCCTTGGGACAAGGCCGAAACAGCCCCCGCATCCAGCACCAGCGTGCCACGGGTTTGCAGATGCCCTGCCAGCCACTGCTTGCGCGCCGCCAGCATGCCGCGCTCGGGTGATAGCAGAGTGCCGATGCGCTCGCCGGCCTTCAGGCGATCCAGCACGCGCTCCAACCGCCCGCCGACAATGATGGTATGAGCACCAGAGCGCGCGGCCAGGCGCGCCGCCCGCAGCTTGGTCTGCATGCCGCCACGGCCCAGCGCCCCACCGGTACCACCCGCGACGGCGTCCAGCGCCGGGTCATCGGCACGGGCTTCGTAGATCAGGTTGGCATCAGGGTTGTTGCGCGGATCGGCATCGAACATGCCGTCGCGATCCGTGAGAATCACCAACAGGTCCGCTTCCACCAGGTTCGCCACCAAGGCGGCCAAGGTGTCGTTGTCGCCGAAACGGATTTCGTCGGTGACCACCGTGTCGTTCTCGTTGATCACCGGAATGACTTTCAGCTCCACCAGCGCGCGCAAGGTACTGCGGGCATTGAGGTAGCGCTTGCGGTCGGACAGGTCGTCGTGGGTCAGCAGGATCTGCGCCGTATGACGGCCATGCTCGGCAAAGCTCGATTCCCAGGCTTGCACCAGGCCCATCTGGCCGATGGCGGCGGCGGCCTGCAGTTCGTGCATCGCGCTGGGTCGCGACGTCCAGCCCAGACGGCTCATGCCGGCTGCCACGGCTCCCGAGGAGACCAATACCAGCTCGACGCCAGCCTCATGCAGGGCCACCATCTGCTCGACCCACACCGCCATTGCCTGACGATCCAGCCCCTTGCCATCCGCTGTCAGCAGTGCGCTGCCGATCTTCACGACCCAGCGCTGCGCACCCGTCACCTTGCTCCGCATCATCTTCAACCTTTGCCAGCGAACGACGCGACCCAGCGCCGCCCATGGGATTATTCGTATTTGCGTTTTACAGATACCAAAACGCCGCTCGAATGAGCGGCGCCTTGGAAACCGGCTTGCCGACGATGATAACACTGCGTTGAAACACTTGAACCTGCCCCCTATGCCAGCCACCCTAAAAACCTTTGTGGGAGCGAGCAGGCTCGCTTGTATGGTAGGACTTGAAGGGAGGAGGAGGGACAAGGCTCGATTCTGACTGTTAGCCGCAGTACAGACCGTGGGAGATTTCACCCCTCCTCCTTTCACCCAAGCGCCGATAAAGAATGCATCTGGCCTAGACCGACGATAGGAACAAGCCTGCGCCTCTGGGTGAACCCTTCAAGTGTTCAAACCTTAGCCCGGAGGATTTTCAATGGCAATGCCGGTTTCTGTCGTAAAGCCGATCGTGGGTGTTGATGTCGCCAAGGATGAGTTGGTGATTTATCACGCAGAAACAGATCGACTCGAAGCGATCCCCAACACCAAAGCTGCGATCAAGAAGTGGCTCAAGGCGTTGCCCGCGCCAGTGGATGTCGCCATCGAAGCCACCAATATCTATCACCAGGAATTCGCCGACCTGGCTTATGCGCAAGGTTGTGTGATCTACATGATCGGCGGCTACGAGCTCAGCCATTACCGCAAAGGTGTGAAAGTTCGCGCTAAAACCGATGCGCTGGATGCTCGGTTGTTGGCTCGTTACTTGAACAACGAAGGCCACCAGTTGCACCCATGGACCCCGCCATCGCCCCTGTATTGCCGGCTTATAAGCCTTTTCC
>NZ_LHVI01000031.1:0-26558 GCF_001269755.1 Pseudomonas sp. Q12-87
AGGGAAAAAGAAGGGACGCCGCTGCTTGTCTAAGCGAGGTGACCCAGAGGCACGTCGATTGATGCATAACGCCGCGATGTCGGCGAGGCGCACAGCGGCATGGAAGGGTTTTTATGAGGCACTGAGGGCCCGGGGACTCAGCACAACCGAAGCATTAGTTGCACTGGCCCGCAAGCTTGCTCGAGTGGTATTCGCCCTGCTGAAGAACCAGAGCGAATACTTACCGAAAGGCATTTAAGGGGTAGCCCCGCACCATAGAATCTCCCACAGGTTTTAGCTCAGCTGACAGCAAGGATCAGTCGCGAACGTAGATGATCTCCGGACCGTCTTCGTCATCCACGTCTTCTTCATCCCAATCGTCATCACCGATGTCATGGACTGATTTCACGCCGCTGCGGCGCAGGGCACGCTGGTCATCCAGGGCCTGCAACTGGGCACGAGCCTCGTCTTCGATGCGCTGGTCAAGCTCGGCGAGCTCTTCCTTGTAGGCCGGGTCGTTGGCCAGGCGATCGGCGCGATCTTCCAGGTAACGCATGATGTCGTGGCACAGGCGCTCGGTGCCTTCTTTGGCAATGGCCGAGATCACGTAGACCGGGCCTTCCCACTCCAGGCGGTCAACGATTTCCTTAACCCGCTCCTCATGCTCTTCTTCGAGGATCTGGTCACACTTGTTCAGCACCAACCAACGGTCCCGATCGGCCAGGGCCGGGCTGAACTTGGTCAACTCGCTGACGATGACTTCAGCGGCATCGGCGGCACTGGTTTCATCCAGCGGTGCCATGTCCACGAGGTGCAGCAGCAGACGGGTACGGGACAAGTGCTTGAGGAAGCGAATCCCCAGGCCGGCACCGTCGGAAGCACCTTCGATCAGCCCCGGGATGTCGGCGACCACGAAGCTTTTCCAGCGATCGACACTGACCACGCCCAGGTTCGGCACCAGGGTGGTGAATGGGTAATCAGCCACTTTCGGCTTGGCTGCGGACACCGAGCGAATGAAGGTGCTCTTGCCAGCATTCGGCAAGCCCAGCAGGCCCACGTCGGCCAGCACTTTCATTTCGAGTTTCAGGTCACGCTGCTCGCCAGGCTTGCCTGGCGTGGTCTGGCGCGGCGCGCGGTTGGTACTGGATTTGAAACGGGTGTTGCCCAGGCCGTGCCAGCCACCATGAGCTACCAGCAAGCGCTGGCCGGCCTTGGTCAGGTCGCCAATGACTTCCTGGGTGGCCGAGTCGATCACCGTGGTGCCGACCGGCACGCGCAGGACCAGGTCTTCGCCCTTCTTGCCGGTGCAGTCGGTGCTGCCGCCGTTGGAACCACGCTCGGCATCGAAGTGCCGGGTGTAACGGTAATCCACCAGGGTGTTGAGGTTTTCGTCGGCGAGCATGTAGATCGAGCCGCCGTCGCCGCCATCACCACCGTTCGGACCACCGTTTTCAATGAATTTTTCCCGACGGAAACTCATGCAACCATTGCCGCCGTCGCCAGCCTTTACTCGAATCGATACTTCATCAACAAACTTCATGACACACGCCTCTCGCCATACGGACGAGCCAAAAAAACAAGACATAAGACTCTTGCAAAAATGAGCGCAGCGACCTGATGAAACGCCCCAATTGCAGCGTTGACAGCCCATACAAACAGTTTTGCAAGAGACTCACCCCACAAACGAAAAAGCCCCGTCGCAAGACAGGGCTTTTCCAGCATTCTCGCGATTAAGCCGCGACAACACTCACGTAACGGCGGTTGAACGCGCCCTTTACTTCGAACTTGATCACGCCTTCGATTTTAGCGAAGAGGGTGTGATCCTTACCCATGCCAACACCGTAACCGGCGTGGAATTGGGTGCCGCGCTGACGCACGATGATGTTGCCCGGAATGATCTTCTGGCCGCCATACATCTTCACGCCAAGGCGTTTGGCTTCTGAGTCGCGACCGTTACGGGTACTACCACCAGCTTTTTTGTGTGCCATGAGTTCAATTCTCCTAGTGAGGAATTAGGCTGAAATTAAGCCTGAATACCGGTGATTTTGATCTCGGTGTACCACTGGCGGTGGCCCATGCGCTTCATGTGGTGCTTACGACGACGGAACTTGATGATGCGGACTTTATCGTGACGACCTTGGGAGATCACTTCAGCCACAACGGTAGCGCCAGCAACAACTGGAGCGCCGATATTCACGTCATCGCCGTTGGCGACCAACAGAACGCGATCAAAAGTCACGGATTCGCCAGTGGCGATTTCCAGTTTTTCGATCTTCAGGTATTCACCTGGGGCGACCTTGTATTGCTTGCCACCAGTAACAATTACTGCGTACGACATGGTATTTCTCCGATAATCCTGCTCACCCAGCGCTTTATAAGAAGAGGTATTGGCTGGCATGGCTGCATGGGCTGGAAGGCCCGGATGCAATTGCGTAAGGCAGGTGCTGCCCAGGAAGTTCAGGGTGCGCGATTGTACGCAAGCCGCTCGAGCCTTGCAAGTAGCCGTCCGCACCATTCGAAGCGTGCGCCTTGACAGGCCTGGGTGGGGGTCCTAGCATGCCGCGCAACCCTTCTGGAGCACCTGTCGCTGATGCAACCCCAAGCTTTCCACCGCGCGGTGGCGGACGATTTTAGCGCCGTCGACGGCATCATCAAGAAGCAGCTGACTTCCCGAGTGCCGCTGGTATCGAAAATCGGCGACTACATCACTTCTGCTGGAGGCAAGCGCCTGCGTCCTTTATTAGTGCTGTTGTGCGGCAAGGCCTTGGGTCGCGAAGGCGACGACATGCGCCTGCTGGCGGCCACCATCGAATTCCTGCACACCGCGACCCTGCTACACGACGACGTGGTCGACATGTCCGGCATGCGCCGCGGCCGCTCCACCGCCAACGCCATGTGGGGCAACGCTCCGAGCGTGCTAGTGGGCGACTTCCTGTATTCGCGCTCGTTCGAAATGATGGTTGAGCTGGGCTCCATGCCAGTGATGAAGATCCTATCCCAGGCCACGCGCATCATCGCCGAAGGCGAAGTGCTGCAACTGTCCAAGGTGCGTGACGCCAGCACTACCGAAGAGACCTACATGGAGGTCATCCGCGGCAAGACCGCGATGCTCTTCGAAGCCTCGACCCACAGCGCCGCCGCCCTGGCCGGTGCCACCGCCGAGCAGAGCGAAGCACTGCGCACCTTTGGCGATCACCTGGGCGTGGCGTTCCAACTGGTGGACGACCTGCTCGACTACAAGGGCGACGCCGAAACCCTGGGCAAGAACGTCGGCGACGACCTGGCCGAAGGCAAGCCGACCCTGCCCCTGATCTACACCATGCGCGAAGGCACGCCAGAACAGGCGGCGCTGGTTCGCCAGGCGATCCAGAAAGGCGGCATCGAGGATCTGGAAAGCATTCGTGAGGCGGTGGAAGCGTCCGGCTCCCTGGCATACACCGCAAAACTGGCGCAGGACTACGTCGCCCGCGCGATCAAATGCCTCGACGCGCTGCCGGCCAGCGAATACCGCGACGCGCTGGTGGAACTGAGCGAGTTTGCGGTGGCCCGTACTCATTGATGGCATAAAGAACCTGTGGGAGCGAGCCTGCTCGCGATGGGCTGTATCAGCCAGCTTAATGCTGAATGACGCACCGCTATGGCGAGCAGGCTCGCTCCCACAGGGGTTAAGCATTGTCCCACCCTTCCCTACCTAAAACCCTATACAATGTGCGCCCTTTTGTCCTCCTGATACCCAAGGAACCTTAGTGAGCACGTTGCCTCCCTGCCCGAAATGCAATTCCGAATACACCTACGAAGACGGTACCCAACTGGTCTGCCCGGAGTGTGCCCACGAATGGTCCGCCAGTGGCGAAGCCGAGACGGTATCCGATGACGCCGTGAAGAAGGATTCGGTCGGCAACGTCCTGCAGGACGGCGACACCATCACCGTGATCAAAGATCTCAAGGTCAAGGGCACATCGCTGGTGGTCAAGGTTGGCACCAAGGTCAAGAACATCCGCTTGTGCGATGGCGACCACGACATCGACTGCAAGATCGACGGCATCGGCCCGATGAAGCTCAAATCCGAGTTCGTCAGAAAAGTCTGAATCTTCTGTATCCCGTCCCACGCCCCTGCGTGGGACGGCGCCTTGCCCTCACCGCCCCTGCCCTGCCTTCCCAAGTGCTAGCCAGACGCCGGCCGTCCTGAGCTGCCAGCACCCATCGTCAGAAAAAGAATCGGAACACCAATAGAGACTTGCTATTTAGCGAATAAGAATTATTCTCATCAAACCCATCAAGGAGATGAGAACCATGACTTATTTGATCGATGCCTGGCTGGACCGCCCACACCCCTACCTCAGGATCTTGCATCGGGAAACCGGGGAAGTCTGTGCGGTGCTTGAGGAAGAAGCATTGAACGAGCTGCAGGACCAAGGGGATCTGGACCTCAACAGTCTCAATTCCAGCGAACCGTTGGTGCTCAAGGAGCTGGTGCGTAACCTGTTCCTGTTCTGCTATGCCCGAGCGTTGCGCCCGACAAGCGAGTTCAATGGCAGGTTTCAAGGATGACCGCAGAAATAATGTGGGAGCGGACTTGCTCGCGAAAGCGGTCTGTCAGGTAACGATAACGTCGACTGGCAGATCGCATTCGCGAGCAAGCCCGCTCCCACTGGAAACTACCGAGTCAGCAAACCTTACAGAACGTCCAGCAACTCAACGTCAAACACCAGTACGCTGTGCGGCGGAATGCTGCCGACGCCTTGAGCGCCATAGGCCAGTTCGCTCGGCACGTACAGGCGCCATTTGCTGCCGGCGCTCATCAGTTGCAACGCTTCGGTCCAGCCTGGAATAACGCCGCTCACCGGGAATTCAGCCGGCTGGCCACGATCGTAGGAACTGTCGAATACAGTACCGTCGATCAGGGTGCCGTGGTAATGGGTACGAACCTGGTCTTCACGGGTCGGCTTGGCGCCGTCGCCCTGGGTCAGCACTTCGAATTGCAGACCCGAAGCCAGGGTGGTGATGCCTTCACGCTTGGCGTTTTCGGCCAGGAACGCAAGGCCTTCGCCAGCAGCCGCTTCAGCCTTGGCAGCCGCTTCGGCCTGCATGATTTCGCGAATGACCTTGAAGCTGGCGGACATCTCGTCCTGCCCCACACGGCTTGGCTTGCCGGCAAAGGCGTCGGTCAGGCCGGCCAGGATCGCGTCCAGGCTGACGCCTGGTGGCGGGTTGTCGCGCAGTTGGTCGCCCAACTGACGGCCAATGCCGTAGCTGACGCGGGTTTCGTCGGTGGACAGGTTAACTTCGGACATGATGCTGCTCCGCTGTGCGGACGGCTCGGGAAATTGCCGTGGGTGACACAGCGCCTCCCGGAGCGCCCGGAACCAAAAGGGCGAGCAGACTAGCACAGATGCCGGGGCGGGTAACGCGCCCCTCCGTCAAAGCGCCGCGCCAGAAACCACAACGCCCGCCTGCTTTTCAACAGGCGGGCGTTGCGCCAGCACTGGTCAGGTGCCTCAGTGCTTGGTCAGTTTATCCAGATAGCCCATGGCAAACGCCGAGACCACGAAGGTCATGTGGATGATCACGTACCACTTCAAGTGCTCGGGATCGACGTTCTTGGCGTCCATGAAGATGCGCAGCAGGTGAATGGAGGAAATGGCCACGATCGAGGCGGCGACTTTCATCTTCAGCGATGAAGAGTCCATGGTGCCCAGCCAGTTGAGCTTTTCCTTGTCAGAATCGATATCCAGTTGCGAGACGAAGTTCTCGTAGCCGGAAATCATCACCATCACCAGCAGGCCGCCCACCAGCGCCATGTCGATCAGCGACAGCAGCACCAGGATCAGGTCGGATTCGGCCATGGAAAAAACGTTGGGGATGACGTGAAAGACTTCCTGGAAGAATTTCAGCGCCAGGGCCAGCAAGCCCAGGGACAACCCGAAGTAAATCGGCGCCAGCAGCCAACGGGAGGCGTACATTGCATTTTCGATAAAGCGTTCCATTGAATCTCACACCAGGGCTGAAAAATCGCGGCGAGTATATCAGCCACGAACTGCCCCACAAACGCCGGGCCCATCCCTGGCCCCGCCCTGTGCAGGTTTCACTGTCAACGCCCGCTGCGTTGGCGGCCCTCAATGCAACGGACGAAATTCGAAACCGCCGACGTTGCGACAACGGCCGCCGTTGATTTCCCGCAGTTGGGCCTGCATGTGCAAACTCCAGATCTGCGGGTCGTCGGCCAGCTCATAGCCATGCAAGGTCAGGCTCTGGACGATGGTATTTAGAATGGTTTCTGCGGCGGTTGGACCAGGGAACGGCCCTTGGGCCTTGATGGCGGAAGGTTGCTCACCTGCCATTCCGGCGGCAAAGAGTAAGGTCCACATGCCTGTATCTCCCGCGAGGGGACGGATGGCACATTCGATACGGGTTACAAGGCCCAGGCACTGGCGAGTAAGACAAAGGTTGCGCGACATGGCGGCGCCCCTCGGTAGATCCGGTATTCAGCCCCGTGGGAGGCTGTTTCGATCCGATGATGGCTCTCGTTATCCTTGAGCTGAGGATAGAAGAAAAGTTCCTGGATGATGGCTTTTCGAGACCAGAATGCGCCGAATGGTCATAGTGTGAATATTGACGCCAAAGTGGCGGCATTTCTGACAATAATCTGCTGCAAAAACTATTGTGGGAGCGAGCTTGCTCGCGACAGCGATAAGGCAGTCAAGACATCACTGACTGACATTCCGCCATCGCGAGCAAGCTCGCTCCCACATGGGCATTGCAACGATCAGACAAGTATCAAGCCGGCTTGGCTTCCGCCAGGGCTTGCTGCGCCAATTCCTTCTCCGCTTCCTTGATGTCGTCTTCGCTGATCATCTCCGCGATCACCCGCAACCGCTCCACCACTCGCGCGTTGACGCTGCCTTCGGGGAATTCGCCATTTTCATCCGGCTCGCCAGCAGGCTCACCCACCAGCAGGCTCAGGGCTTCGTCGGCCTGGCGCACGGCATACACGTGGAACTGCCCGGCGCGCACGGCGGCCAGCACTTTCTCATCGAGCATCAGGGTCGCGACGTTGGCCTGGGGAATGATCGCCCCTTGCTCACCCGTCAGCCCGCGGGCTTCGCAAAGACGGAAGAACCCTTCGATCTTCTCGTTGACCCCACCCACCGCCTGCACTTCACCGAACTGGTTGATCGAGCCGGTGATGGCGAAGCATTGCTTCAAAGGCGTTTTCGACAAGGCCGAAATCAGCGTGCAAGCCTCGCCCAAGGAGGCGCTGTCACCGTCCACGTACCCGTAGGATTGCTCCAAGGCGATACTGGCCGAAATCGCCAGTGGGAATTCCTGGGCATAGCGACTGCCAAGGTAACCCGTGAGAATCATCACGCCCTTGGAGTGAATCGGCTGGCCGAGGTTGACCTCCCGCTCGATGTCGACGATGCCACTGCCGCCCGGGTACACCGTGGCGGAGATCCGTGCCGGCACACCGAATGCCGAATCACCGACCTCCAGCACCGTCAGCCCGTTGCACTTGCCGACAGCGGCGCCGTCGGTGTCGATCAGGATGATCCCTGCCAGCATGTCGTCGAGAATCCGCGCCGAGACACGCCCGGTACGGGTGGCCTTGGCCTTGAGCGCGCGCTCGATGTGGCCGGCGTCGGTCATCTCGTCACCGGCCAGTTGGCGAATGAAGTCCGCCTCGCTGACCAGTTGGAACAGATCACCGATACGCGCCGACAAGCGCCCCTGGTGTTCGGCCAAACGAGCGCTGTAGGTCGCCAGGCGCGCCACCGCATCGGCGGTCAGCGGTGCCATGCCCTCCTCCGAAGTGCGGGTCTTGAGCAACTGGGCGAACTGCTCCAGGCTCTCGTCGCCCATCGGGATGTCTTCGTCAAAGTCCACGAGCACACGAAACATTTCCTGGAAGTCCGGATCCAGGTCCTGCAACGCATAGTAGAGCTGGCGCGCGCCGATGATCACCACCTTGACCTGCAACGGGATGTGCTGCGGCGTCAGGGTCACCGTGGCCAGTCGGCCCAGCTCACCCAGTGGCGACTCCATTTTCAGCTTGCGCGATTGCAGGGCGCGCTTGAGCGCATCCCACACGAACGGCTCGCCGAGCATTTTTTCCGCTTCCAGGATCAGGAAACCGCCATTGGCCCGGTGCAAGGCGCCGGGACGCAACTGCCGGTAGGTGGTGTAGAGCGCGCCTTGGTCGGTGCTGTACTCGATGCGGCCGAACAGGTTGTCGTAGGTTGGGTGCGGCTCGAACACCACCGGGGCGCCGCCGCTGAACGGATGCCCGACCACCAGGCTCGGCGCGTATTGCTCCTCCAGCAGCTTGCGGGCGATGGCGTCGGTCTTGCTGTCGTCCACCAGTTGCTCGACCACGGTCTTGAGCAGATAGACCTGCATGGCTTGCAGGTAACCGCAGACTGCGGCGTTCTCGGCGTATTTTTCCGACAGCGGCGCCAGAAGCGGTTGCAGCGCCAGGGTAATGGTTTCTTCGTTGAGCTGGCGCAGCTGGTTGCTGGACTCGCGCTTCCACTGCGGCAGGCTGGCGAGTTCTTCGTTCAAGCGCTCTTCGAGACCGGAAATGTCTTCATGGAAACGCTCGCGCTCGGCCTCCGGCAATTGGGCGAATTCCGCCTCGTCCAAGGCCTTGCCGTCACTCATCGGCGTGAAGGCGATGTTGCTGCTGTCACGGTACAACGCGACGTCTTTTTCCAGTGCCAGGCGCTCGATCACATCCAGGGCGCGGTCGTAGCGCTGGTTGAAGGCACGGTCAATGGCGCTTTTCTTCTGCTGGTAGGACGGATGCTCGAACACCGCCGGAAACGTTGCCAGCAGGTTGTCGATCAAGCCATTGATATCCGCGATGAAAGCGCCGGCGGTGCCCGATGGCAGCTCCAGGGCGCGGGGTTCGCGAGGCTCATCGAAATTGTTGACATAGACCCAGTCCGCCGGGGTCTGCAGGCGCTTGCCTTCGGCCTTGAGGTAGCGTTTTACGAACGAAAACCGGCCGGTGCCGGGCTCTCCCATGACGAATACGTTGTAGCCGGGGCGCGGCATGGCCACGCCGAATTGCAGTGCCTCGACGGCACGTTCCTGGCCAAGCACACCGCGAAAGGGCTCCAGATCATTGGTGGTAGAGAAGCTGAACTGTTCAGCGGAAAACGGACGGGTCAGCGCTTCGGGCGCTAGACGCAAGCTGGCAGCAACAGGATCAGGCATCGGGCATCCTTACATCAGGCGGGGCAGATAGCGGCATTCTGGCGCTGCCTGTACCTGGCTGGCAAGGAGCGCCTCAGGCCAAAGCATAGTCAACCTGCGAATGCCGCGAAGGGCCCTGTAGATTCATGACTTGCCGGATAGTTTTTGCAAAATGCCACGGAACCCTGGGATCGTGCCTAAACTCCAAACTGCGCGGCTGGAACAATAACCGGCCCACTGGCGCCGCCAGGTGCCAGACCCTGTCCATTGGTATGCACATAAAGAGAACATAGCTATGAAACGGATTCTTCTCGGTACTCTCTTCACCGCTGTATCCATCAACGCCATGGCTCAGGCGCCGGGCGGTCCGGATTGCGGCTGGGGCAACATGCTGTTCGAAGGTCAGCGTGGCACCCCGGCTCACTTCCTGGCATCCACCACCAACGGCACGTCCGGCAACGCGACCTTCGGCATGACCTCCGGTACCAACGGCTGCTCGACCAACGCGGCACTGACCTACGGTGGCAAGTCCTGGCTGGCCATGAACGGCATGATGAACGAGCTGTCCGAAGACATGGCCAAGGGTCAGGGCGAAGCGCTGACCACCTATGCCGTGGTACTGGGCGTAGCACCGGAAGACCGCGCTCATTTCTCCGCTGTCACCCACGAGCACTTCCAGCAGATCTTCAGCAAGGCTGACGTGACCGCAGAAGACGTGCATACCAACACCCTGGCCGTACTGAAAAGCGATCCGCGCCTGGCCAAGTACGCGACTCAAGCTTAAGCTCGACACCACTCGCTCCTCTCGGGGAGCGGGTTTTCTTTTTGGGGCCCCTTCCGGTCTTTATTTTTCGACTTCCCAAGTAGCCGACTATGCTCAAACGCCTTGCCTGGCTGGCGCTCTGTGTGTGCGCCCCGCTGTCCGCCGCGCCTCATGTCGACCCTCAACGTTTGCAGCAACTGGCCAACGACCGCTTCTGGATTTCCCTGGGCCACTACGAAACCGCCAAGCTTGGCGGCTGGCGCAGCTATATCAGCGACCGCAAATTCTTCCTCGCACCCGATGGCAACGAGCACCCCGACCGAGAACTGACCGCTACGCTGCAGGCCCTGTACGCCCCAGCCAATGTCGGCGAGCGACATGCCCAGTGCGTATACCCGGCGCGTACGCGCTGGTTGAAGGCACAGCTGAACCTGACGGACCTGCCCACCGTCAATTGCAGCGAATTCACCCAGTGGTTCAAGGACGTGTCTCCCCACAGCGCGGTGATGATCTTTCCCGCGGCTTACCTGAACAGCCCTTCTTCAATGTTCGGACACACCTTGTTGCGCATCGACCAGGCGGACGTGCAAAGGGACAAGACCGCCCTGCTCAGCTACGCCATCAATTTCGGCGCCTACATCGAGGGCTCGGACAACAGCATTCTTTACGCCTGGAAAGGCCTGATGGGCGGCTATCCCGGCCTGTTCGCCCTGGTGCCCTATCAGGAAAAACTCTCCGAATACCGCAGCCTGGAGAACCGCGACCTGTGGGAATACCGCCTCAACCTGAGCCAGGCGGAAACCGAACGCATGGTCGAGCACGTCTGGGAGCTCAAGCAGATCCAGTTCGATTATTTCTTTTTCGACGAAAATTGTTCTTATCGCCTGCTCGAATTGCTGCAAGTGGCTCGCCCCAGCCTGCGCCTGACCGAACAGTTCCCGCTGACAGCGATCCCCACCGACACCGTCAAGGCCGTGAAGGAAGCCGGCCTGGTGGAAAGTATCGAGTATCGGCCGTCCCGTGAACGGGAACTGCTCAGCCGCGCCGAACCGCTCACCGGCGACGAACAACAATGGGTACTGAAGATCAGCGCCGACCAAGAGCAACTGCAGACTCCCGCTTTCAAGGCGCTGCCACGGGCACGCCAGGCGCTGATCATCGATGCGGCCTATCGCCTGGAGCGTTATCGCGCCAATGGCCAGGAGCGTGATCCGCAACGCGCCCAGCGCAGCTTCCAATTGTTGCGAGCGATCAACCAGAACCCTGCGCCGGAGCTCGATATCCCCCGGCCGGGCCTGCCCGAGGACGGCCATGAATCGCGTACCTGGCAGGCCGGCCTCGGCACGCGAGGAGATCGGGCATTCGGCGAGTATGGCCTGCGCATGGCCTACCACGATCTCAACGACAACGCCGAGAGCTTCCCGCTAGGGGCGCAGATCGAAATCCTGCAGTTGAAACTGCGCCAGTACGAAGGCAACGATTGGCAGGTGCAACAACTGGACCTGGCGACCATACGCTCCCTGACCCCGCGCAACGAGCTGCTGCAACCGCTGTCCTGGCAGGTCACCGGCGGCCTGGAGCGGGTACCGGGCAAGCATGACGATGAGACATTGGTCAGCCACGTCAACGGCGGCGCCGGCGGTACATGGGCACTGGGGGAGGATGTCTTGGGCTTCGCCCTGGGCACGGTGCGGGTCGAGCACAACAACGACTTCGCCCAGTTCATCGCCCCAGCCACCGGTTTCAACAGCGGCGTGCTGTGGAAAAACCCATTGGGCAACCTGAGCGTGGAAGCCAAGGGCGATTATTTCGTCAACGGCGAAGTGCGTCGTAGCCTGAGCCTGAATCAACAGTGGGAAATATCCCGCAACCTCGGCCTGCGCTTGAGTGCCCAGCGCGAATTCAGTCACATGGCGTCGCCGGAAAACGAGGTGATGCTCGAGGTGAAGTGGTATCACTATTGAGTAGGGCAAGCCGTACGCATGCAGAGATGAACAGATAAATCACAGCGCTTTCACACCGGCCTGACGAATCCACTTCTAGACTTCTGGTAAGTAGTTACGTCAGGCAGGCAGAAGATGAAACGCGCGGTGGTAATGCTGGGTATGTTGATGTTGCTCGGTGGTTGCGAAACGACCCATGAAGACCTGATTTCCCGCGGTTATCCACCGGCATTCGCCGACGGCTATGACGACGGTTGCAGCAGTGGTCGGCAAGCGGCCGGGGCAATCACAGGCCAGTTCAGAAAAGATGTGCCGCGTTATCTCAAGGATGCCCGTTACGCCGAAGGCTGGAGCGACGGTTTCCGCCAGTGCCAGGCGATGCGCGAAAGCGAGGACCGCGATGCCTACCGTGAACGTCACTGGGACGAACGCGAACGCGCCTGGCAGCAAGAGAAGGATCGGGACGCCGCCCGGGCCTATCGTTCGCAATAAGTCGCGCGTAGACATTCATCGAAACCAAAAGCCTGCGACCATGGCCCAAACTCCTAGAGGAGAACACCATGAGTCGCGCTTTCGTCAACGAAGACACCGCAGCTGCCCAGGCCGACCAGCCGGTCGAGCGCCAGATCAGCGCGCAACCCAACTACGTCACGCCCACCGGGCTCGCCCAGCTACAGGCCCGGGTCGCCGAGTTGCAGGCTTTGCACGCCCAGCAGTCTGCCCGCAGCGATCAGGCAGACAAGCAGCGCCTCGCTGACATCGAACGGGACCTGCGATATTTCAATCAGCGTTTGCAAAGCGCGCAAGTCGTAGCGCCGAACGCATCCGAGCAAGTGCGAATCGGACATTGGGTAACGTTCGTCGATGAAGAGGATCACGAACGGCGGGTGCAATTGGTCGGCGAAGACCAGGCCGACGCGGCCAATGGGCTGGTCAACTGGGGGTCGCCTCTGGGGCGGGCATTATTGGGAACCCGGATTGGCGATGAGGTGATATGGGAGCGACCGGCGGGGAATCTCGCCATTGAAGTCGTTGCCATAGATCTCGATTAACGTGCGCCTTAATAAAAACAACGATAAAAAATATCAAATTCAGCTCATTGCCGCCTTGCTTGTTCAATGCCTATTAGCCCTCCAGCAAACCGACAATTATCTAGATGCCTGACCGGCGTAATCGCAACATAAAGTCATAACGACAAGTTGGTGTTAGTTCAGCCGCATGCTACTGTTTTCCCGCACTTCAAAAGTGCGCAACAATCACAACGGAGGTGCATCATGAGCGAGCAACTACTGGCGATGTCCGGCAACTTCGAGTGCGACTTCAAGTCCTACCAGCACGCGAATAACCCTGGCATTGAAGCGACCGCACTGACCATTGTCGAGTGTGGCACTGTCCACTGCACCGCGCTTTTGTGCTAAACGTTACATAAGCAATACCCTGACACTCCCTAACTTCACAAACAAATTCATTAACGTCCTACAGTTCGGATGCACTTGCTGGCACCCGATCGACCTGTGGTCACTGTACTTACTGTTAATACTGATGAGGAAACTATCATGAGCGAACAGATCCTGAACATGTCCGGCGACTTCAATCTCGAATTCGACGCCTATCAAGCGCCTGCTAATAACATGACGGAAATACTGGCAACGACAATGGAATGCAACACGTTCGGGACATGCACCAATCTTGAATGCTCCACGTTGGGCTGCTGATCCCGCTCGACTGATCGCCGAAACAGGCCATCGATGAAAACATAGAGCAGGCATTGCCTGCTCTATCCATGTCAGGAGCTACGGCATGCTTATCAACTCCCTGAAGCTGAATCAGCGAGGCCAGCACAGATTCTCTTCCGCTCGCGAAATCGCCCTTTTTGAAAACAACCTGACCCGCCTGCACGCGGATGACCAGGCCTTGTTGAAGTACTTTGGGTTGGACAGGGCGCAACTGTCCGCCTACATCAAGGCCCCAGCCAACAACCAGCGCTTGCCGTTCGACGGCGAAACCGCCCTGGATGCCTTGAAGGCAAAGATTATCCAGCTAGACAGTCTTGGCACCGAGACGAAAACGACCTCGGCAGGCGAGGACAATTTTTATTGGTTCGGCTACCGTTTTTTTCTTTATTTCGTGGACATGTTCAAGGCCGACCCGCGCTACGCCACTGCATCGATGCATATCGATGAACCTGCCCTGTTCGCAAGCCTTGAACGCTATGTGCTGGCCCGGGTCGGACGCACTTCGGAACAAAGCCTGGTGCATTATCTGAACACACGGATTGCCGACGGCGATGGCATCGATCTGACCGGTTTCAATGAACAGCTGCGCACATTGCCGCTGCAAACATTTTTTGAATCCTATCCAGTGTTGGCCAGCCTGTTGCTGGATCTGTTGGAGGACACCAGCCGCTACCTTTATGCAGTCATCCTCGACTTCGCCGCCGATATTGAAGCGCTTGAGAAAGCGTTCTGTATCCCCTCCCGAAGAATCGAGGCGATCGAACTCGGCCTGGGTGATCCCCATGGCCGCGGCGAAACGGTCTGCGAAGTAAAAATCGGCGCGCTATCCCTGGTCTACAAACCCAGAGCGAGCCGGGAGGCGCTGTTCTTCAATCGTCTTCTTGGACAATTGCACGAGTGGACAGGCGCCGATTGTTTTTCTATCCATGCCCCCAAAATCCTCAGTCATGAGCGGCACAGCTGGGTAGAAAGAATCGACAACCTGCCTTGCGACAGCGAAGCGGACATCGCGCTGTTCTATAAAAGAATGGGCGCGCAGATGGCCCTTATCCACGCACTGAACGGCATCGATTTTCACTACGAAAATATCATTGCGTGTGCAAGCAGCCCGGTCATGATTGACCTCGAGTGTTTGTTCACCGCGTCTACCAGCGAGCTGCTGCACGACCTACCTGCCAACTGCGCATTGTTCAATGCATTCAAGTTGATTCAACAGTCGGTGTGCTCCAGTGGCTTCCTACCTTTTTCGCATCACTCCAAAAACGACCAGAGCGGACTCACGCGGCAAGAGCAGTTCATTTCCTCGCGCCAATCACTGGTGTTCGAAGATGGCTTCTATCATTTGCGTAAGGTTCAATTCGAACATCAGCCGCTGCAAAAACATCTACCACACTGCCACGGTGAACACAGGGGATTCGAAGCGTATAAAGCGGAACTTCTTGATGGCTTTGAATATGCCTACGACCAGTTGATGATTCATCGGCGTTCGATCATGCAGAGCCTGGAATATTCGGCAGGCGAATTGTCCACCCGGGTACTGTTCAAGAACTCCCAGCGTTATGCCGACTTCATCGGACTAAGCCGCCATCCACGTTTTATGCAAAACATGCTGGATCGAGAACTCCTGCTGGCCACCCTGTGGAAAGACTTGAAGGACGTCTATCGGGAGAAGAACATTCCCCGTTATGAAATCGCCGACTTGCGAAGATCCAGCATTCCGTGTTTCACCATGTCCCTCAACTCCAGCTACTTGACAAGCACCCAGGGCGAAACCATAGAAATGGCCCCGGTGGAGCCACCGATCAGGAGCTGCCTGCAGAAACTGGCTGACCTTTCCCAAGCAGACAAGGCACTGCAATGCACCCTGCTCGAAATCTGCCTGTTTCCAGAGCCCCACGGCCAACCGCCACTGCGCACCAGGCAGACGCACGTGAAGCCTCTAGACGCGCCCCCAACGGACCGACTCGAAGCAGTCTTGAGTATCGCCGCCCGTGTGGAGGCGCTCGCTGTCATGGGAACAGCGCCAGACGTAAGCTGGCTGTCTTTTCACTTGCACCCCACGACGCAACGAAGATACCCCACGCCCATGGACCATGGGTTGTATTCCGGTATCGCCGGGATTGGGTTGTTCTATCTGAGCCTGTTCAAAGTGAGTGGCCAGACTCGCTTTCTGAGGCTCACGGACCAGGTGCTGTACTCCCTGGAGCAACACTTCGGTTTCTTCAAGACCGATCTAAGCGTCAGTGCCTATCATGGGCTGGGGTCTTACCTCTATCTGCTCATCAACCGGCGGCATATCACGGGCGATCCAAAACATGATGAAAGAATCGCCGACCTGCTGACCCAACTGATTGAAGTGCCTCCCGAAAACTATGATTTCGACTTCCTCGCAGGTTGCTGCGGCGCGGTGACGCTATTGGCCAATATCCATGCGCTGTCCGCGCGCGAGGATGTGCTGTCGGCCATTCGACGCATGGTTGACTACATAAGGGAGCAAATCCTGGTTGAGGAAGGCCAGCTTCTACGGCGCGATGATCGCTCCGTCATCTTGACCGGGCTGTCTCACGGTCTTTCCGGCGTCATTCATGCGTTGTGCAAAGCGTATGACGTGACCGGCGATGCGGCGTTGGTGCCCCTGGCCGTCCAGGTGCTTGAGGGGGAAAATCGCTTGAGCCGGGATGGTTTCTGGCTGGACCTGCGCGACCTTGGGCCCGTGGACCATACATCCAAATGGTGCCACGGCGATGGAGGCATCCTCATCGCCAGGCGACAGCTCATGCAATCGATGGGACACGCACTGGACGAAGCGACCCGGCGGACCGTGCTCGACGACATCCAGCGGTGCGAGAACAATCTCTGGCGGCATGGGTTTGGCGAGGGCTACAACCTGTGTCATGGCGACTTCGGCAATCTGGTCTGCCTGTATGACTTGTATCGGCATGCAGATAACGCCGACGGCCTGGGCAGGGTCAGGAAGGCGCTTGAGGACGTCGCCCAGCAGTTTTTCGAAGGGCCATCGCTTGACAGCGACCGTGTGCCTGACGTCAGCCTGCTGACCGGTATTGCGGGCGCGGGTTATGCCCTGCTGTATGTGATGGATCCGAGCATTCCCAACATACTTTCGCTTGATTTTGCGATACCGGTATAAGTACGTCGGCTAAAGCAGATAAGAACGATCACACATTTTTGAGAAGAGCTCGAAACCACTGTGGGAGCGGGCTTGCTCGCGAAAGCGGTGGATCCGTCAACACAATGCTGACTGATCCGACGCCTTCGCGAGCAAGCCCGCTCCCACAGGTTTTACAGCTTACCGGATGGCCGAATCAGGCCAGTTTCTTGTGCCGCACGCGATGCGGCTGGGCCGCTGCTTCGCCGAGGCGTTTCTTGCGATCGGCTTCGTACTCGGTGTAGTTGCCTTCGAAGAACACCGCTTGCGAATCGTCTTCGTACGCCAGGATGTGGGTCGCCACACGGTCGAGGAACCACCGATCGTGGGAGATCACAATGGCGGCGCCCGGGAAGTCCAACAAGGCCTCTTCCAGGGAACGCAGGGTTTCGACGTCAAGGTCGTTGGACGGTTCGTCAAGCAGCAGGACGTTGCCGCCCTCTTTCAAGGTCAACGCCAGGTGCAAGCGGCCGCGCTCACCGCCGGACAAGTCCTTGACGAACTTCTGCTGGTCTCCGCCCTTGAAGTTGAAGCGTCCTACGTAGGTACGCGAAGGGATTTCATAGTTGCCGATGCGGATCTGGTCGGAGCCGTCGGAAATCTGCTGGAACACGGTCTTGCTGCCGTCCAGGTCCTCGCGGCTCTGGTCGACGCACGCCAACTGCACGGTTTCGCCGATTTCGATGCTGCCCGAATCCGGTGTTTCCTTGCCCATCAACATACGGAACAGCGTGGACTTACCCGCGCCGTTACCACCGATCACACCGACGATGGCGCCCTTGGGCATGGAGAACGACAGGTTGTCGATCAGCACGCGGTCGCCGTAGCCCTTGCTGACGTTCTTGAATTCGATGACCTTGTCACCCAGGCGCGGGCCGGCCGGGATATAGATCTCGTTGGTCTCGCTGCGCTTCTGGAATTCCTGGGACTGCATTTCCTCGAAGCGTTGCAGACGTGCCTTGGATTTGGACTGGCGGGCCTTGGCGCCTTTGCGCACCCACTCCAGTTCTTCCTTCATGGCTTTTTCATGGGCCGACTGCTGCTTGGATTCCTGGGCCAGACGATCGGACTTGGCTTCCAGCCAGCCCGAATAGTTGCCCTCGTACGGAATGCCTGCGCCGCGGTCCAGTTCCAGGATCCAGCCGGCGACGTTGTCCAGGAAGTAACGGTCGTGCGTGATCGCGACCACGGTGCCCGGGAAGTCGTGCAGGAAGTGTTCGAGCCAGGCGACGGAATCGGCGTCCAAGTGGTTGGTCGGTTCGTCGAGCAGCAACATGTCCGGGGCGGACAGCAGCAGGCGGCACAGGGCCACGCGGCGCTTTTCACCGCCTGACAGGTGCTCGACCTTCGCGTCCCACGCCGGCAAGCGCAACGCATCGGCGGCAACTTCCAGCTGACGCTCCAGGTTGTGGCCATCGCTGGCCTGCAGGATCGCTTCGAGCTTGGCCTGTTCGGCGGCCAGCTTGTCGAAGTCGGCATCCGGATCGGCATAGGCCGCATAGACTTCGTCCAGCCGTGCCTGGGCGTCCTTGATGACGCTGACCGCTTCCTCGACCACTTCGCGGACGGTCTTGCTTGGGTCCAGCTGCGGTTCCTGGGGCAGGTAGCCGATGTTCAGGTCCGGCATCGGGCGGGCTTCGCCGTCGAATTCGTTATCGACGCCGGCCATGATTTTCAGCAGTGTGGATTTGCCCGAACCGTTGAGGCCCAGGACGCCGATCTTGGCGCCAGGGAAGAACGACAGCGAAATGTTTTTCAGGATTTCCCGCTTCGGCGGAACAACTTTGCTCAGCCGATGCATGGTGAAGACGTATTGAGCCATGGTGAACCTAGCGTCAGTGACAGGTGAAAAAGAACGAGCCAGGCCATGCGCGGCGCCGGCATGTGATTGACATCAATGCCTGCGGGCCGATAGAGCCTGGATGTCTGGAGCTGGAGCGCTCTTGTTTGACCGGCAAAGCTACCTCAACCGTCGGTCAAGGTCCAGCCGCCAGGGGCTGGCACTTTGCCACAAGGCAAGGCATGCTAGCCGCCCTTCGGCCGTCCGGCTTATAGTGCACGTCGCGCCAGTCCAGCAAACCGCAGGATTACAGCTTGTCCAACGTCACGCCGCCCCTGTCCCCACGTGCACCGACCGTCGTGCCCGGCTCGCCCCTGCGCGGGACATTGAAGGGCGCGCTGGCTACGTTAGTGTTGCTGTTGCTCGGCTTGCTCTTCTGGCAACTGCTCGATCAATTGCGTGCAACCCAGCAGCAACAGCGCCAATACACCATCGATTACACCGCCGACCTGGCCGCGCAAGTCAGCCTGAACATGGCCTTGAACGCGCAAATCGCCCTCAACCTGCTACCGATCGTCGAACAACCGCAAAGTGTCGACGAACAGCAGGCCCTGGTCCGCAAGCTCCAGCAATCCTTGCCCCAATTGCGCAGCCTGGCCTTGCTGAGCCCTTCCGGCCGGGTGCTCAGTGACAGCGAAGCCGACAGCCAGGACGCCGATTTCCTGGGGGAACTGGTGCGGCGCAGTCGCGCCCAGGCCCACTATTTCAGCAATGCCGAAGACGGCTCCGTCGTGCATCTGTTGTTGCATCAGGCCAGCGGCAGCAGTCGCGGCTATTGGGCCCTGCGCCTGACCCCGAGTTTTTTTGCAACACTGACCAAGCAGGCCGATGTGGGGCTGCGCCCGCTATGGGTGGTGGAAAACCGCCTCAACCAGCAGATCATCAGCCGCGACGAGAGCCTGCCCTCGATCAGCCCTACCCGCTTGTCCCCGGAGGACTTGGAGAACACCGTATTGACCGTGCCGCTGAGTAGCAGCGACTGGCAATTGCGGGGTTTGTTCGACCGCAGTCAAGTGATCGAGCAACTGCTGCCGGCCTTCATCGGCAAATGCCTGCTGGGCTTGGCGTTTTCGTTGCTGCCGGTGATTGCGCTGCTGAACATGCGGCGGCGCCAACGGCAATTGCACGAAGGTCGGCGTCGCTACCAGGATATTTTCGAAGGCACTGGCGTGGCCCTTTGCGTGCTCGACCTGTCGGGGCTCAAGGCGTTTTTCGAGCGGGCCGGCCTGCGCGATGGCGATCAGTTGCGCGCTTGGCTGGAGGCTCCCGAGCAACTCGAACTGCTGCGCCAGGAAGTTCACGTCACCGAAGTCAACCGGATGGCGCTGAAACTGCTCAATGTCGATTCCTGCGAACAGGCCTGGCAGTTATTGGTCGGCAAGGCGCCGCAGGACAGCAACCCCGTTGGCTCTAAGCTGCTCGAAGCGTTGCTCGATCAACACAAGCAACTGGAACTGGAAATCCGGCTCCAGGACGCCCATGGCCGCGAACAGCATCTGTGGCTGGTGCTGCGCCTGCCAGAGAATCAGCAAGACTACAGCGCCGTTATCCTCAGCATCAACGACATTACCAGCCGCAAGCTGATCGAGCTTTCGCTGCTCGAGCGCGAGGGTTTCTGGTCCGATGTGGTGCGCACCGTACCGGATCATCTCTATGTGCAAGACGTGATCAGCCAGCGGATGATCTTCAGCAACCATCACCTGGGCCAGACCCTGGGCTACGACCGCACCGAACTGCACCAGATGGGTGAATACTTCTGGGAAATCCTGCTGCACAACGAAGACGCCGATCACTATCACGGCCTGCGTCAGGAACAACGACGGGCCGGGTACGCCCAACTGCTGCAATGCCAGTTGCGCTTTCGCCATCGCAATGGCAAATGGCGGCGCTTCGACATCCGCGAGCAGGCATTGGCTCGGGACCGGCATAACCAGGTGACACGGATCATCGGCGTGGCCAAGGACGTCACCGAGCAGATCGAGGCCAGTGAATCCCTGCGTGACAGCGAACAGCGCTACCGGATGCTCGCCGAAAGCATCAGCGATGTGATTTTTTCCACTGACAGCAAGCTTTCGCTCAACTATGTCAGCCCATCGGTACAAGCGGTGCTGGGCTACAACGCCGAATGGATCTTCCAGAACGGCTGGCAGTCGACCATTGCCAATCCGCAACAGTTGACCGGCATCTATACCCTGATGGACCGGGTCAGCAAGGCCCTCGACAAGCCCGAGCAACTGGCCGAGCTGCGCAACCAGATGCAAACCCAGCTGTACCTGTTCGACTGCCTGCGTGCCGATGGACGCAAAATCCCTATCGAACTCCGGCTGGTGCTGGTGTGGGATGACAATGGCGGGTTCGAAGGGGTGCTCGGTGTCGGCCGTGACATCAGCCAGCAGCGCCGCGCCGAAAAAGACCTGCGCATGGCCGCCACGGTATTCGAGCATTCCACTTCGGCGATCCTGATCACTGACCCGGCCGGCTACATTGTCCAGGCCAACGAAGCGTTCAGCCGCGTCAGTGGTTATGCGGTGTCGCAGGTTCTCGACCAGTTGCCGACCATGCTGACCGTGGACGAGCAGCAGGAAGCCCACCTGCGCTACGTGCTCAAGCAACTTCAGCAGCACAGCACCTGGGAAGGCGAAGTCTGGCTCAAGCGTCGCAATGGCGAACATTACCCCGCCTGGGTCGGCATCACCGCCGTGCTCGATGACGAAGGCGACCTGGCCAGCTACGTGTGTTTCTTCAGCGACATCAGTGAACGCAAGGCCAGCGAGCAGCGCATCCATCGCCTGGCCTACTATGACGCCCTGACCCACCTGCCCAACCGCACGCTGTTTCAGGATCGCCTGCACACCGCGCTGCAATCGGCCGAGCGGCAGAAATCCTGGGTCGTGCTGATGTTCCTCGACCTGGACCGCTTCAAGCCGATCAACGACTCCCTGGGCCATGCCGCTGGCGACCGGATGCTCAAGGAAATGGCCACCCGGCTGCTCGGCTGTGTCGCCGACGACGACACCGTGGCGCGCATGGGCGGCGACGAGTTCACCCTGCTGCTGCAACCGCGGGTCAGCCGCGAAATGGCGCTGAACCGGGCGATCACCGTGGCCGAGCAGATCCTCGCCAGCCTGGTTCGACCATTCGTGCTCGAAGGTCGAGAGTTCTTCGTTACTGCCAGTATCGGTATCGCCCTGAGCCCTCAGGACGGCAACGAACTGAGCCAGTTGATGAAAAACGCCGACACGGCCATGTATCACGCCAAGGAACGCGGCAAGAACAACTTCCAGTTCTATCAGGCCGACATGAACGCCAGCGCCCTGGAACGGCTGGAACTGGAAAGCGACCTGCGCCATGCCTTGGAGCAGAACGAATTCGTGTTGTATTACCAGCCGCAATTCAGCGGTGACGGCAAGCGTCTGACCGGCGCCGAGGCCCTGCTGCGCTGGCGCCATCCACGACGCGGGCTGGTGCCGCCGGGGGACTTCATCCCGGTCCTCGAGGAATTGGGGCTGGTGGTGGACGTCGGCGACTGGGTCATTACCGAAGCTTGCCGGCAGCTCAGGACCTGGCACCAGGACAAGGTCCGGGTGCCGAAGGTGTCGGTCAACATTTCGGCCCGGCAGTTCTCCGACGGCCAGCTCGGCACGCGCATCGCCAATATCCTGCGCAGCACCGGCCTGCCACCGGCGTGCCTGGAGCTGGAACTGACCGAAAGTATCCTGATGCGCGAAGTCAGCGAGGCCATGCAGATCCTGGCCGGCCTGAAGAACCTCGGCCTGAGCATCGCCGTGGACGACTTCGGCACCGGTTATTCGTCGCTCAACTACCTCAAGCAATTTCCCATCGACGTGCTGAAGATCGACCGCACCTTCGTCGATGGCTTGCCGTCCGGCGAGCAGGATGCACAGATCGCCCGGGCGATCATTGCCATGGCCCACAGCCTCAACCTGGCGGTTATCGCCGAGGGCGTCGAGACCCACGAGCAACTGGACTTCCTGCGCGAACACGGCTGCGACGAAGTCCAGGGCTACCTGTTCGGCCGGCCGATGCCGGCCAACCGGTTTGAAGCGCAGTTCAGTAATGATGCGCTGTTCATGCTCGACTGAAATCTTGTGGTGGCTGGGCGGGCCTCTTCGCGAGCAAGCCCGCTCCCACAGGGCAAACGCATTTCAAAATGTGGGAGATCGCCCGGGCGATCATTGCCATGGCCCACAGCCTCAACCTGGCGGTTATCGCCGAGGGCGTCGAGACCCACGAGCAACTGGACTTCCTGCGCGAACACGGCTGCGACGAAGTCCAGGGCTACCTGTTCGGCCGGCCGATGCCGGCCAACCGGTTTGAAGCGCAGTTCAGTAATGATGCGCTGTTCATGCTCGACTGAAATCTTGTGGTGGCTGGGCGGGCCTCTTCGCGAGCAAGCCCGCTCCCACAGGGGAAACGCATTTCAAAATGTGGGAGCGAGCTCGCTCGCGAAGGGGCCCGCCCGGGCAACGCTGAGTACTGGGTGAATCCCTTTCGTCCGCCACATGACGTCCTTTCATATGCCTTCCAAAACCGGTTGGGTTAGAATGCCCCCCTTTTCTGCCCCCGATCCTTGAGGACCGCCATGTTCAGCCGTGATTTGACTATTGCCAAGTACGACGCCGATCTCTTTGCCGCCATGGAGCAAGAAGCTCAGCGCCAGGAAGAGCACATTGAGCTGATCGCTTCGGAAAACTACACCAGCCCCGCGGTGATGGAAGCTCAAGGCTCGGTACTGACCAACAAGTACGCCGAAGGCTACCCAGGCAAGCGCTACTACGGCGGCTGCGAATACGTCGACGTGGTCGAGCAACTGGCCATCGACCGTGCCAAGCAACTGTTCGGCGCCGATTACGCCAACGTCCAGCCCCACGCCGGTTCCCAAGCCAACGCTGCCGTGTACCTGGCGCTGCTGTCGGCCGGCGACACCATCCTGGGCATGAGCCTGGCCCACGGCGGCCACCTGACCCACGGCGCCAGCGTTTCCTCCTCGGGCAAGCTGTACAACGCTGTCCAGTACGGCATCGACGGCAACGGCCTGATCGACTACGACGAAGTCGAGCGCCTGGCCCTCGAGCACAAGCCGAAAATGATCGTGGCCGGTTTCTCTGCGTACTCGCAGATCCTCGACTTCCCGCGCTTCCGTGAAATCGCCGACAAAGTCGGTGCCTACCTGTTCGTGGACATGGCTCACGTGGCGGGCCTGGTCGCCGCGGGCGTCTACCCGAACCCGGTGCCGTTCGCCGACGTGGTCACTACCACTACCCACAAGACCCTGCGCGGTCCACGTGGCGGCCTGATCCTGGCTCGCGCCAACGCCGACATCGAGAAGAAGTTGAACTCCGCCGTCTTCCCGGGCGCCCAGGGCGGCCCGCTGGAGCACGTCATCGCTGCCAAGGCGATCTGCTTCAAGGAAGCGCTGCAACCTGAGTTCAAGGCTTACCAGCAGCAAGTGGTGAAGAACGCCAAGGCCATGGCCGGTGTATTCATCGAGCGCGGCTTCGACGTCGTGTCGGGTGGCACCGAGAACCACCTGTTCCTGCTGTCGCTGATCAAGCAGGAAATTTCCGGCAAAGACGCCGACGCGGCGCTGGGTAAGGCGTTCATCACCGTGAACAAGAACTCGGTGCCCAACGACCCGCGTTCCCCGTTCGTCACCTCGGGCCTGCGTTTCGGCACCCCTGCCGTAACCACCCGCGGTTTCAAGGAAACCGAGTGCAAGGAGCTGGCAGGCTGGATCTGCGACATCCTGGCTGACCTGAACAACGAAGCGGTCATCGATGCCGTTCGCGAGAAGGTCAAGGCTATCTGCAAGAAGCTGCCGGTGTACGGCGTTTAATAACCCGTAAGACCGCAATAAAAAAAGGCCCGCCTCGAAAGATGCGGGCTTTTTTATTGATTATTAAATAGACCCTTCCAACTAACTTCTAACACTCAATACCCGCCTTCACACTTAACTTCCTGCAATACAGATAACACCCCCGACGATCAATAAACCAATAAGATCCGCTTCGCTCCATCCCACACTTCAAAACTCAATAAAGGACCGAATGATCACATGGACAGTGAACAATCTTTTCATGCGTCGCTTCGCATGTTTGACGCTCGCGTAAATCTACTTGAAACACTGCACGGTAAACCCGCGATGGCCACCGTCAGTTCCTTCAGTGGTGGATTTTTTACCGGCAAACCGCAAACCCAGGATCACTCACACTTGCTCGGCATGCGCCCCGAAGCCCAAGGCGTGGACCGCACCCAATTGATGTTGCATTTCCGGCCGACGCCCAACGGCTACATCCTGACCCTGAAAAACCCCGGGGAACACTATAACAAACTGATTAGCAGGAGCTTGCTTGAAGTGCTCGGGGCAGAAAGTTCAAACACTGTTAATCCGACGCGTTTCATCCTTGTTGACCATCAACAAAACATCATCACGCGAAAAAACATCAACACCCCACATACGCCTGTCTCGCTCATGACCACTGTGAACAAATATGTCGGTGGATTAAGAGTACGTGGCTCGCCTTATATCTATCTTGCCGAGACCGAGGAAAAATCAAAGATCACCTTTATCTTGAGCCTGCGCGAAGGCATGTAGGGCCAGCCCAAAAAACCCAGACAGCCTTGTGGCGGGGAGTTATTTCCTCGCCACAAGGTTTTACCGCAGTTAGCGGGACGTCAAAGTAGGATGGCTTCGAAGCCTGCGCGGATTTTTTCTTCGGGCAGTTCGTCGGCGATGAACACGATCACGCTTTCCCGGGCTTCGCCGGGAGCCCAATCGGTGTCCCAATCGAAACCGTACAGCTTGAGCACGCCCTGGAAAACCAACCTGCGGGGTTCGCCAGCGATGTTCAGAACGCCTTTGTAGCGCAGCAACTGCTTGCCGTGCTCTTCCAGCAACTGATTCATGAACTCGCTGAGTTTTTCGATATCCAGCGGTTTGTCGGTGCGCAGCACCAGGCTGCTGATCCGATCACCGGGGGTGGCCTTGCCGACCGGCCGCAGGCTGAACCCTGCCCCCAGGTCCGCATTGAGATTGAAGCCACGGATGTCGAGCAGTTCGGCCAAGTCGATCTTGCCGTGTTCCACCACCCTGATGGGCGCCCGCCGGTTGATGCGCGTCAGGCGCTCGCCAAGGGCCTGGACTTGCGCCGCGTCCACCAGGTCGGTCTTGCTCAGGAGCAGGCGATCGGCAAACCCGACCTGGGCTTGGGCGATGGCCTGGGTCAGGTGGACGTCGGCGTGAGCGGCATCCACCAGGGTCAGGATCCCGTCGAGGATGTAGCGCTCGCGCAAATCTTCGTCGATGAAGAATGTCTGGGCCACCGGCGCCGGGTCGGCCAGGCCGGTGCACTCGATCACCAGGCGGTCGAAAGCGATCTCGCCACTGTCCAGCCGTTCGAGCAACAGGTACAGGGCCTTGGTCAGGTCGGTGTGGATGGTGCAGCACACGCAGCCGTTGGCCAGGGTCATGACTTGCACCGGCTCATCGCCGAGCAATTGGGTGTCGATACCGGCATCGCTGAATTCGTTTTCGATCACGGCGATTTTCAAGCCGTGCCCGGCCTTGAGCAGGTGGCGCAACAGCGTGGTCTTGCCGGCGCCAAGGAAGCCGCTGAGGATGGTGACCGGAATGGGAGAGGACAAAACTGAATCTCCTTGATGCATGAAGAATGAAAGCGTTTGTGCTGTACGCCAATTTTGAAACCGCCCCAAAATAATTGTGGGAGCGAGCTTGCTCGCGAAGGCGGTCGGTCAGCCACATCAATGGCGACTGACCCGACGCCTTCGCGAGCAAGCCCGCTCCCACAGGAGGGGCTACATCAATTCAACAGCACTTGGGCCCGCCCTTGCCGCCGTAACGGGCTTCCTGGCGTTCGCGGAAGAACGCCTCGTAGTCCATCATCGGCTTGTCCGG
>NZ_LHVI01000032.1:0-87420 GCF_001269755.1 Pseudomonas sp. Q12-87
CGACAGGTAGTCCCGCGGCGCCAGGATCAGCCACACCGGCAACACCGCTGCGACAAAACCGTAGCCGATCAGCATCCAGGTGATCTGGATCCCGGTGAACGAGAACGCCTTGGCCCAGACCGGATCGGCGGCAATCTGCCCGCCCAGCCAGATCGAGCCCAGCAGCAACAGCACGCCGATCAGCGAGATCTCACCGATGCGGCCCGGGCGGATGTAGCGCATGTAGACGCCCATGAACATCGCGATCGGGATGGTCGCCATCACCGTGAAGATGCCCCACGGGCTCTCGGCCAGGGCCTTGACCACGATCAGCGCCAGCACCGCGAGGATGATGATCATGATCAAGAAGCAGCCGAACAGCGCGATGGTGCCGGGGATGCGGCCCATTTCCTCGCGCACCATGTCGCCCAGGGAGCGACCGTTGCGGCGGGTGGACAGGAACAGGACCATGAAGTCCTGCACCGCACCGGCCAGCACCACGCCGGCGATCAGCCAGAGCGTGCCGGGCAGGTAGCCCATCTGCGCCGCCAGCACCGGCCCGACCAGCGGCCCCGCGCCAGCGATGGCCGCGAAGTGGTGGCCGAAGAGGATGTGTTTGTTGGTCGGGACGTAGTCCAGGCCATCGTTGTTGAGCACGGCAGGCGTGGCCCGGCGCGCATCGAGTTGCATCACGTTGTTGGCGATGAAGAGGCTGTAGTAGCGGTAGGCGACCAGGTAGATGGCCACGGCTGCGACGACGATCCAGAGGGCGTTGATCGCCTCGCCTCGGCGCAAGGCCACGACGCCCAGGGCGCACGCACCGATGACGGCCAGCACTAGCCAAGGTACATGGCGCAGCAGGCTATTATTGTTTTTCATTTTTATATTCCGGCCAGGGTGGACAAGAAAGACAGCACCCCGAGTTTAGCGCTTACCGGCGCAAAGGCCATACCCGACATTGGTCTGTCACCGGTCGAACGGTGAGGACGTGTTGCCAGTTGGGTCTATAGTCAGTGAATCTTCAGAGGGAACGCGTAATGAGCGAACGCCGCCGCTTCGTGCGAATCGAATTCCATGCCAAGACCGAACTGACCCAGGGCCCGTTCACCTGGCCGGTGAAACTCCTGGACCTGTCCCTCAAGGGACTGCTGATCGAAAAACCCCAGCCCTGGCTGGGCAACGCCCAAGAACCGTTCACGGCTGATATTCACCTGAGCAACGAAGTTGAGGTGAAGATGAAGGTCCGCTTGACCCACGACGATCACGGCCACCTGGGCTTCGTCTGCAAGCATATCGACCTGGACTCCATCGCCCACCTGCGCCGGCTGGTGGAGCTGAACCTGGCCGATCATGACGAGCTGGAACGAGAATTGGCCGCGTTGATCCAGATTTGACCGCCTGTGGTGACGCAACTTGCTCCCTCACCACAGGGAAGGCGAGTTACTCGAACAACGCATCCAACGCCTGTTCCAGGCGCGTCACCGCAATGATCTGCAACCCTGGCGGAGCTTCCTTCGGCGCGTTGCCCTTGGGCACGATGGCGCGCTTGAAGCCATGCTTGGCCGCTTCCTTGAGCCGCTCTTGACCACTGGGCACCGGCCGGACCTCGCCCGACAGCCCCACTTCACCGAACACCAGCAGGTCATGGGGCAGAGGCCGATTGCGCAGGCTGGACATGACTGCTGCCATCAAGGCGAGGTCGGACGCGGTTTCCAGCACCTTGACCCCGCCCACAACGTTAAGGAAAACGTCCTGGTCGTGCGTGGGAATACCACCGTGCCGATGCAGGACGGCCAACAGCATGGCCAGCCGATTCTGATCCAGGCCCAGGGTGACCCGGCGCGGGTTCGCCAGGTGGCTGTCATCGACCAGCGCTTGCACTTCCACCAGCATCGGTCGGGTGCCTTCCCACGTCGCCATGACCACGCTGCCCGGTACTTCTTCCTGGGCACGCGTCAGAAAAATCGCCGAAGGGTTCGAGACCTCTTTCAAGCCCCGGTCGGTCATGCCGAACACACCCAATTCGTTGACGGCGCCAAAGCGGTTCTTCACAGCCCGCAGCAAACGCAGGCGACCGTCGGATTCGCCTTCGAAATACAGCACGGTATCGACCATGTGCTCCAGGACGCGCGGTCCCGCCAGCGCGCCCTCCTTGGTGACGTGACCCACCAGGAAAATCGCCGTGCCGCTCTGCTTGGCATAACGCACCAGCAACGCCGCGCTTTCGCGCACTTGGGACACGCCGCCTGGGGCCGATTGGAGTTGCTCGGTGAAAATCGTCTGGATCGAGTCGATCACCATCACCTTGGGTTTTTCCAGGCGCGCCGTGGCAATGATGGTTTCGATGCAGGTCTCGGTCATGACCCGCAACTGGTCCTGGGGCAGTCCCAGGCGCCGGGCTCGCATGGCGACCTGTTGCTGGGACTCTTCGCCGGTGACGTAGAGCGCCGGCATACGGGTGGCAAGGTTGCACAAGGTTTGCAGCAGGATGGTCGACTTGCCGATGCCCGGGTCGCCGCCGATCAGCACCACCGAACCGTCCACCAGGCCGCCGCCCAGTACCCGGTCGAGTTCACCGGATGCGGTGGAGAAACGCGGAATCTCCTCGACGCTGACTTCGGCCAGGGTCTTGATCTGCGCCTGCTGGCCGGCCCAACCGGTGCGACCGGTAGGCGCGGCCGCACCGCCGCTTTCCACCATGGTTTCGGTCAGGGTATTCCAGGCACCGCACTCGCTGCACTGGCCGGCCCATTTGGGAAAGGTCGAGCCGCACTCGGTGCAGCCATACATGCGCTTTGCCTTGGCCATCTGAACTCCGGGATAAAAACCGCGATGATAGCCCAGGCAGGCTTCACTGCGGGGCCGGCATTCTGATTTCACCCTTGGCCAGGCCGGCCGCCGTATTGCCCAACGGGTCTTGCGCCTCCAGGTCGGCACCTTTGGCCCGCAAGGCGTCGAGCAACTCGGCACGCTTGAACAAACCGGCGTACATCGCGGCGGTCTGCCCGGCGCCGTTGCGCTGGTCCGGGCTGCAATCGGTCGCGAGCAAACGCCGTGCAATCTGCACCTCGCCCTTGAAAATCGCGCCCATCAGCGCCGTGTTGCCGCGCTTGTCTTGGGCGCAAGCATCGGCGCCAGCGGCCAGCAGCCGCTCGACTGCGGCGTCATGGCCGTGATAAGCGGCCAGGATCAAAGCCGTGTAACCCTTTTCGTCCTGGGTGCCCAGCGAATAACCGGCCTCGATAAAGGTATCGAGCATAGGTATATCGCCCCGGCGGGCGGCGTCGAAGTAATAGGTTTGCAGCTGCTCCTGTACCGCCGCCGGCTCGGTGGGTATTGGCTGATCGGCCAATACGCTGACCGACCAGGTCGCAAGTACCGTTAAAAAGAATTTTCCCATCGTGACGTCTCCTCATGACTCAACGCTTTGGGAGCGAACTTGCTCGTGATGCACACTGCTGCGGCCAGACCGAGTTGTCTGAATCGCGAGCAAGCTCGGCTCCCACAGACCCATCAGTCGGTCAGTTTTTCCGCCAGTGCCTTGACCCGGGCCAGATCGCCCTTAGCGACGCGGGCCACGCCGGTGCCGTACTCAGGGTCAGCCTTGTAGAGGAAGGACAGGATGATGTGCTTGCTTTCGTCATCGGTGGTCGCCAACGACCCGCCAAAACTGTCGATCAGGTCATTGCGCTCCTTCTGGTTGAACGAGCGGTACAGCTCGCCGGCCTGCTTGAAGTTCTGCTCGCGCTGGATCTTCGCCTGCTGGGTACTGCCGCTCAGCGCAGTCTGGCTGTAGCGGGCCGCTGGCGCCTCTTCACGTGGCGTCAGGCGGCTCGGCTGGTAATTCACGCCGGTGCTGGTGCTGCCGGGGTTCATCGCGCCGTCCTGGTTACCGTTGTTCACCGCCACCTTGGGGGCGTTGATTGGCAGTTGCAGGGCATTGGCGCCCAGGCGATACATCTGCGTATCGGCGTAGGAAAACACTCGCCCTTGCAACAGGCGATCCTCGGAGGGTTCGATCCCTGGCACCAGGTTGGCCGGCGCCATCGCTACCTGTTCGGTTTCCTGGAAGACGTTCGCCGGATTGCGGTTCAAGACCATCTGCCCGACCTTGCGCTCAGGTACGCCCGGCCAGATTTTGGTGGCGTCCAGCGGATCGAAGTCGAAGGAGGCCAAGTCCTGTGGGTTCAAGACCTGAACGTACAAGTCCCACTTGGGAAAGTCACCCTTATTGATATGGCTGACCAAGTCGGTGGTCATATGGCTGTAATCTTGACCTTGAACTTTCACTGCTTCTTTCGGATCGAGATTTTTCAGCCCCTGCAAACTTTTCCAATGAAACTTAACGTAATGAATCTCACCCTTCGCATTAACCAACTTATAGGCATGCACGCCGTTACCGTCCATTTCACGATAACTGGCCGGCGTGCCAGCGTTGGAATACAGCTCGGTCAGGGTTCGGGTCGATTCGGGAACATGGGAGAAAAAGTCGAAACGCCGTGAATCATCGTCCAGGTTGGTCCGTGGGTCGGGTTTGAATGCGTGGACCATGTCGGGAAACTTGATGGCGTCGCGAATGAAAAAGGTCGGGAAGTTGTTACCCACCAAGTCCCAGTTGCCGTCGGCGGTATAAAACTTCGTGGCAAAGCCACGGGGGTCGCGCAGGGTTTCCGGGGAATGATTGCCATGCACCACGGCGGAAAAACGCACGAACACTGGCGTGACCTGGCCGGCGGCAAACACCTTGGCCTTGGTCAGATCGCTCAGGTCATCGGAAACCGTGAACGAGCCATGGGCACCGGTGCCGCGGGCATGCACCACGCGCTCGGGGATACGTTCGCGGTCGAAACGCTGGAGCTTCTGGATCAGTTGCACGTCTTGAAGCAGGGCCGGGCCGTTGGGTCCGGCGGTTTGTGAGTTCTGGTTGTCGCCCACTGCCGCACCGTTGTCCCGGGTCAGGGTGGCCGCTTGCACGGACAAGGACAACAGGCTGGCGGTCAACACGAAAAAAGCGCGGCGGTGGCGAAAAGCCCCGTAGCCAAGGGAAGTGTTCATAGGCGTGTTCCTCTGATTTTATAGAGCGCATCCATGTGCGCCATCCAGAGGCTAGTGTTCGAAGAAGAAAAACCTAAATAGAAATCCCGTACCGCGTTGATAGAGAAAACGTTGTAAGGGATCACCTTGAAACCGCGTATCACGCGCGATTGATGGCACTTTGAAAACTTTCCTCCCTCGTCGGGGTCGATAACGGGAGCTTGTAAGCAGAGGTTTCAAGCAGGACGCGTTGGGCTGGCTTACACTGCCAACTATCCATTTCAAATGCCACAAGGAATAACTCATGGGCGTGCTAAGCGAGTTCAAGGCCTTCGCGGTCAAAGGCAATGTCGTCGACATGGCCGTCGGGATCATCATCGGTGCCGCTTTCGGCAAAATCGTCTCGTCATTTGTTGGCGATGTGATCATGCCCCCCATCGGCCTGCTGATCGGCGGGGTGGATTTCAGTAACCTGGCCATTACCTTAAAGGCCGCCCAAGGCGATGCGCCTGCCGTGGTTGTGGCCTACGGTAAATTCATCCAGAGCACCATCGACTTCATCATCGTGGCGTTTGCCATCTTCATGGGCGTCAAGGCCATCAACCGCCTCAAGCGCGAAGAAGCCGTTGCGCCAAGCGCACCGCCAGTGCCAAGCAAGGAAGAACTGCTGCTGAGCGAAATCCGCGATCTGCTCAAGGCCCAGAACGAGCGGCCCTGACGCATGCACCGTTAAAAATGGCGTCCGTTGGGCGCCATTTTTCTACCAGTAGTTTTCCACCGCCACCTGGCCTGGCCGGCGGCTGAGGCTCAGTTGCAGGCCCCTGGCCTTGAGCAGCTTGCGGGTGTCGTCAATCATTTGCGGATTGCCGCACAGCATCACTCGCGAATGCTCCGGCGTCAGCGCTACTCCGGCCGCCCGCTCCAGCTCGCCATTTTCGAGCAGCGTGGTAATGCGCCCATTGAGCGCCCCGGGATGCTGCTCACGGGTGACCGTGGCGATGAAGCGAAACTTGTGGGCGTACTCGGCCAAGTACTCGCGCTGGGGCAACGCCTGAATCAGCTCCTGATACGCCAGCTCCCGCGCCTCGCGTACGCTGTACACGAGGATGATCCGCTCGAATTTTTCCCAGGCTTCGAAATCCTGGAGGATCGAAAGAAACGGTGCGATTCCCGTTCCCGTGGACAGTAGCCACAAATCCCGGCCCTCCACGAAACGGTCCAACGTCAGATAGCCAAACGCCTGCCGATCCACCAACAGGCTGTCACCGGGGCGCAGGCGGCTGAGTTCGCTGGTGAACTCGCCATCCGGCACCACGATGGAAAAGAACTCGAGATATTCATCGAACGGCGAAGACACCATGGAATACGCCCGCCAGACGGTGGTGCCGTCCGCCTTGACCACGCCCAGCCGGGCGAACTGGCCAGCCTTGAAGCGAAAGCCGCGGTCCCGGGTTGTACGCAACGTAAACAGATGGGGCGTCAGTGGCTGGACTTCGAGGAGCGATTGGCGGGTGAACTTCTCTGCGTTGTCGGTCATGAGTCACTCCAGCGGGACAAGAAACACAGTGTCCCGCAAAGTGAGCGGCGCCACCACCCAAAGACGAGTAATGGCACTTTAATCGCAACTCTGATTTATCCGCCCATATCCTTTACCAAACTTGTACAACTTTAAGCACATGTAAAAACAAATTGACTAAAAGCGTCTTTCGCAAGATAGGACAGCATTGTAAGCAGATTAAAAAAAATCACTACGAAGCAAGAATAGTCCTACACTAAAAATTCGCATCAGGGATTGGATCCGCATGGACGAATCAACCCAGGAGAGAGCGATGGACAAGTGGAAGGACTTACAGCTGAGGAAGTTAGCCTGTGAAAAAGATCTGCAGACGGCTTATCGTCTGATTTTGAATTTCTTTAACAATCAGGGATTTGAATATTGCGCATTTGCCGCCTACCACGGGAGCCCAGACAAGCACGCCAGCAAGGTGAACCTCAACAATTATCCTTATGGATGGGACAGGATATATGAACAAAACGGTTATGCTTCAAACGACCCGGTAATAGCACATTGCAATCAATCACCGCTCCCGATCCTCTGGGACGAAGATGTTTACGCCCAGGCACCGAAGTTGTGGCGCGAGCTGAATCGACAGGGGCTCAAATATGGTTGGACCCAAGCGGTCCATGATGAAAAGGGCGTCCATCACAGCCTGTTCAGCCTTGCACGGACCCACTCCCCCATCGATATAGAAGAGCACTACGGGAACCTCGGCTACGCCATTTTCGCCAGCCAGAAACTGCATGCCCTGGCCGGCAAGAAAATGTCCGAGACCGCGGCCGACCAGCAGCAGTGCCACTTGTCACCCAGGGAGATCGAGGTGCTGAGGTGGTCAGCCCAAGGCAAGACCGCGTCGGAAGTGGGCAGAATTCTTTGTCTTTCCGAGCGCACGGTGAATTTCCATGTTTGCAGCTGCATGCGAAAGCTGAACGCCAGCAATAAAATTTCAGCGGTGGCCAAAGCCGCCCAGATCCACGTGATCTGAACCCACGACGCGGCATGGCCGCCCTGAAAAACCCACGGGTAATGCGCGACAAAAAAACGTACCATTTACGGTTCCACTTGAATGATGACGCGCTAGACGCGCGACGCGGTTCATTCAGGCGGTCCCGCACAGAACCTGCCTCCAGGCAGCGGGACATCCGTCGATCCCCAGAGTCCCCAGCCATGCCCCTGCTTGATACTCCCTTCGCCCAGCTCGACCTGATCCGCCAACCCGAACAGCAGAACGAACCGCTGCAAGCCTTCGATGCGGCCGATGAATACCTGCTCGCGTACCTGGCCGAGCAACAGCCTGACGCGCAGACACGGGTGCTGGTACTCAATGATGGCTTCGGCGCCCTGGCGGCCAGCCTGGCCGGCAAAGTGGAGGTGATCAGCAGCGGTGATTCATTCCTGGCGTTGCAGGCGCTCGGCAAGAATCTGGTGCGCAACGGCCGGCCTTTCGATGCGGTGCCGACGTTGCCGGCCAGCGAGCCATTGGCCGGCCCCTTCGACCGCGTCCTGATCAAGGTCCCGAAAACCCTCGCCTTGCTGGAAGAACAACTGATTCGCCTGCAAGGCCAGCTGGCGCCAGGAGCCCAGGTGATCGCGGGCGCCATGATCAAGCATTTGCCCCGGGCGGCCGGAGAGCTGCTGGAGCGTTACATTGGATCTGTACAGGCTTGCCTGGCGGTGAAAAAAGCCCGCCTGTTGATCGCGACGCCAGAGCCCAGGTCGTCCGTTGTATCGCCCTACCCCACCCGATACTGGCTGGATGAACCCCGGATCGAATTGCTCAATCACGCCAACGTGTTTTGCCGCGAAGGGCTGGACATCGGCACTCGTGCATTCCTCCCCCACCTGCCCAAAAACCTGGGCACGGCCCGGGTCGCGGACCTGGGTTGTGGCAACGGCGTGCTGGCAATCGCCAGTGCCCTGCAGAACCCTGAAGCCCGCTATACCCTCGTGGATGAATCCTACATGGCCGTGCAATCGGCGGCCGAGAACTGGCGAGCTGCGCTGGGCGAGCGGGAGGTGACCCTGCGCGCAGGCGATGGCCTCGCCGGACAGGAAGCGCAATCACTGGACGTGGTGCTGTGTAATCCGCCGTTCCACCAGCAGCAGGTAGTAGGCGATTTCCTGGCCTGGCGAATGTTCCAGCAGGCCCGCGAAGCGCTGGTGGTAGGCGGCGCGCTGTACATCGTCGGCAATCGGCACCTGGGTTACCACAGCAAGCTGGCGCGGCTGTTCCGCGGCGTCGAGCAAGTGGCCGCCACACCGAAATTCGTGATCCTCAAAGCTCGCAAATAACTTATCCACCGCTCAAAAAAACCCTCCTGACGGAGGGTTGAAGCCGTGCCGCAAGGCAACGGGATGGGAAATCAGTGGGTGGTCAGGCCTGCCGCGTTCATGAACATGCGCATCAGGCTCGCGACGATGAACAGCGCCAGCACACTCCCAGCCCAGATCAGCGCCAGCCAGCCGAGCCGCTGCCAGAGGGGTTTTCTTTCGGCGGCTTCGATGTCTTTCAATTCAGGCTTGGCCATGCTCAACACCTCCCGGCGCAATCAATGGTAACCATCGTCATGGGTCACCTTGCCGCGGAACACGTAGTAGCTCCAGAAGGTGTACACCAGGATCAACGGAATGATGAACAGCGTGCCGACCAGCATGAAACCCTGGCTCTGGGGCGGTGACGCTGCGTCCCAAATGGTGATGGAAGGCGGCACGATGTGCGGCCACAGGCTGATGCCCAAGCCGCTGTAGCCGAGGAAAATCAACACCAGGGTAAGGATGAAAGGTGTGTAGTTGGCGTTGCGGGCTACCGCGCGGAACAATCCGTACATAGTCACCAACACCAGGATCGGCACCGGCAGGAACCAGAACAGATTCGGCAGGGTGAACCAGCGGGCCGCGATATCCGCGTGGGCCAGCGGCGTCCAGATACTGACGATACCGATCACCGCCAACACCACGAACGCCAGCGGCCTGGCCAGGTTATGCATCTGCTCTTGCAACTTGCCTTCGGTCTTCATGATCAGCCAGGTACAGCCGAGCAATGCGTAGGCCGCGATCAGCGCCAGGCCACAGAACATCGTGAACGGCGTAAACCAGTCCAGGGAGCCGCCGGCGAACTGCCGATTGACCACCTCGAAGCCGTCGATGAACGCTCCCAGCGCCACACCCTGGAAGAAGGTTGCCGTCAGCGAACCGCCAATGAACGCCTTGTCCCACAGATGCCGCTTCTCGGCCTTGGCCTTGAAGCGGAATTCGAAGGCCACGCCGCGGAAGATCAAACCGACCAGCATCAGGATCAGCGGCAGATACAACGCCGAAAGCACCACCGAATAGGCCAGGGGAAATGCCCCGAACAGGCCGGCACCGCCCAGCACCAGCCAGGTTTCGTTACCGTCCCAGACGGGCGCCACGGTGTTCATCATCACGTCCCGGTCACGCTCGCCCTTGACGAAGGGGAAGAGAATGCCGATCCCCAGGTCGAAGCCGTCCATGATCACGTACATCATGATGCCGAAGATGATGACCACGGCCCAGATCAGTGGAAGATCAATACCCATGATTCAATTCCCCTTGTTCGAGCGGTCGTTGTGGTCCACTTCGTCGTCGCCTTGGTTGGCGGCCGACAGCGGACGCGCCGGGGTGCGTTTCTGGCCTGGCCCACCACCGGTCGGCTCGGCTTCGTGGGCCTCCGGCCCTTTGCGCACCAGACGCATCATGTAGCTGAGGCCAGCACCGAACAGCGCGAAATACACCACCACAAACATGACCAGGGTGAAGCTCATCTGGGCAAAACTGTGGCCGGAAGAGGCGTCGGCGGTGCGCATCAAGCCGTAGACGACCCAGGGCTGGCGGCCGATCTCCGTGGTGAACCAGCCGGCCAGGATCGCGACCAGGCCGGACGGGCCCATCCACAGCACCAGGTGCAGGAATGGTCGGGATCGGTAGAGCCGATCGTTTCGGCGCAGCCAGAGACTGCACAGGCCGGTGAAAATCATCAGTAGCCCGAGGCCGACCATGACCCGGAACGACCAGAACACAATGGTCGAATTTGGCCGGTCTTCAGGTGGAAATTCCTTGAGGGCAGGCACCTGGTCGGTCAATGAGTGAGTCAGGATCAAGCTGCCCAGGTAGGGAATTTCCACCGCGAATTTGGTCCGTTCTTCTTTCATGTCCGGCAGGCCGAACAGGATCAGCGGCGTGGGTTCGTTGCCGACGTTCTCCCAGTGACCTTCGATGGCGGCGATTTTCGCTGGTTGATGCTTGAGGGTGTTAAGACCATGGAAGTCGCCGATGACCGCCTGTATCGGCGCCACCAACAAGGCCATCCACATGGCCATCGACAGCATGCGGCGCACAGCCGGATTATCGCGACCGCGCAACAGATGCCAGGCCGCCGACGAACCGACGAAGAACGCCGTGGCAACAAATGCCGCGACCGACATGTGCATCAGCCGATAAGGGAACGAAGGGTTGAACACCACCGCCAGCCAGTCCACCGGTATCACCCGACCGTCGATGATCTCGTAGCCCTGCGGGGTTTGCATCCAGCTATTGGAAGAGAGAATCCAGAAGGTCGAAATCAGCGTGCCGATCGCCACCATGACCGTGGAAAAGAAATGCAGGCCACGGCCGACTCGATTCCAGCCGAACAGCATCACACCGAGAAAACCCGCTTCGAGGAAGAACGCCGTGAGCACCTCGTAGGTCAGCAGCGGCCCGGTCACCGCACCGGCGAAGTCCGAGAAACGGCTCCAGTTGGTCCCGAACTGGTAAGCCATGACCAATCCGGACACCACCCCCATGCCGAAGTTGACGGCGAATATCTTCGACCAGAAATGGTACAGGTCGCGGTAGGTGTCATCGCGCGTCTTGAGCCACAGGCCCTCGAGTACTGCCAGGTAACTCGCCAGGCCAATGGTGATGGCCGGGAACAGGATGTGGAACGAGATCGTGAACGCGAACTGGATTCGGGCGAGATCGAGCGCCTCCAAACCGAACATAAGTCTTCCTCTGTCAGGTAAAACCGGCTGCGGGCGAGGCTTGCATCAGCCCCCAGGGATATGGAGTGCGATGCTTTTCAAATCGTTCTTTTTTAAACCGTCACAACGCAGGACTCTGGCCGAATGGCCGCCAGGCCGACCCACTCAAGGGTATTGACCTGGATCAAGCAATGTTCAAAGAGTAGTCGCATTATTGCCGACGGACGGCGTGGTCTTTTGTCGCGTGGCAGGTTGTCTCAGTGCCGTAAACCTACCCTGGTCATGATTTCCAAACCCACACGGACCCCGTGGCGAGGGAGCTTGCTCCCGCTCGGTTGCGCAGCGACCGCAAAGTCGGGGGGCCGCTTCGCAGCCCAGCGGGAGCAAGCTCCCTCGCCACAAGAGCCCGCACCGGTTTGAAATTGATGCTTGGCTAACTATTTTTTTCGGCAGACGTAATTTCCGGTTACAGCTCGGTGATAATCTCCGACGCCTTCCTCACCGGACCCGTCATAGATGCCCAGCCAAGCGCCGTTGCTGCTCCGTCACCATCGTCCCTTCATTGCCTTCTGGCTGGCCAGGATCTTTACGGCCAGCGGCTTCCAGATGCTCACCGTGGCCATTGGCTGGAACCTCTATCAACTGACCGGTAACGTCCTGGACCTGGGCCTGGTGGGGTTGGTGGAGTTCGCCCCTCGCGTGTTGTTCATGCTTCATACCGGGCATGTGGCTGATCGCTATGACCGCCGCAAAGTCGCGGCCATCTGCCAGTCATTGCAGGCGATGATTGCCCTGGCGCTGGTGATCGGCAGCGCCACCGACAATGTCACCCGCGAAATGATCTTTATCCTTGCCTTCCTGCTGGGTGCCGCCCGCTCCTTCGAAATGCCCACCACTCAGGCGTTGTTGCCGAGCATCGTCCCGGCGGCGCTGTTTCCCCGGGCGGTAGCCGCCGCGCAATCGGCCCAGCAATCGGCCACCATCGTCGCGCCGGCGCTCGGTGGCTTGCTCTATGCCTTCGGCAGCGTCTGGGTCTACGGCCCGACGGTACTGCTCTACATCATCGCTTGCTGCTTGATGCTCAACCTTCCCGCCCGGCAGACGCCGCTGAACAAAGGCAAGGCGACGTTGGACTCGTTGCTCGCCGGGATTCGCTTCATCCGCAGCCGCCCGGACATTCTCGGGGCGATTTCCCTGGACCTGTTCGCCGTGCTGCTGGGCGGCGCCACGGCACTGCTGCCGGTGTTCGCCAAGGACATCCTGCTCACCGGTCCGTGGGGGCTGGGCCTATTGCGCTCGGCGCCAGCGGTCGGGGCCTTGCTGATGTCGCTGTGGCTGGCGCGGTTTGCCGTGGAGCGCAACGTGGGCCGGGTGATGTTCACCGCGGTCGGTGTGTTCGGCGTCGCCACCATTGCGTTCGGCCTCTCCACCTCGTTCTGGTTTTCCTTGGCGGTGCTGGTGGTGCTGGGCGCGGCGGACATGATCAGCATGGTCATCCGCGCCTCTTTCGTGCAGTTGGAGACGCCGGATGAAATGCGCGGTCGGGTCAGCGCGGTGAACGGGTTGTTCATCGGCGCATCGAACCAGCTCGGCGAGTTCGAATCCGGCCTCACTGCGCACTGGTTCGGCACCGTGCCGGCGGTGGTCATGGGCGGCGTCGGCACGCTGCTGGTGACCGGGACCTGGATCAAACTGTTCCCGACCCTGGCCAGCCGCGACCGAATGCACGAACCGGCCGAGGAAGCGAAAGCCTAAAGCAACTTGTCCAGGGTGATGGGAAAGTCCCGCACCCGTTTGCCGGTGGCATGATAAATCGCATTCGCCACCGCCGCCGGCACCCCGACAATGCCAATTTCACCGACGCCCTTGGAACCGAGCGCGTTGACGACTTCGTCATGCTCCTCGACAAAAATCACCTCGATGTCGCCGATGTCGGCGTTGACCGGCACATGGTACTCGGCCAGGTTGTGATTCATGTGGCGGCCCAGGACGTGGTCGGTCAGGGTTTCCTCGTGCAGGGCCATGCCGACGCCCCAGACCACGCCGCCCAGGATCTGGCTCCGTGCGGTCTTCGGGTTGATCACTCGCCCGGCGGCGATGGCGCTGACCACCCGATTGACCTTCACCGTCCCCAGGTCTTCATCCACCAACACCTCGACGAACACGGCTGAATGAGTGGCGGTGGCATAGGCTTGGCGTTTTTCGTCCGGCCCGGTGGTGACCTGGGCCTGCAACGGCGTCTCGCCACTTTTCTGTGCTAACTCGGCCAGGGCAACAGTCGCCTCGCCGAGCCGCAGTTGGCCGTCGGCGAAAGTGACTTGTTCAAGGGTCGCACCGCTGAAGGCCGGGCAGGTCTGCCGGGCCACGGCCAGCAGTTTTTCGTTCAGCGCTTCACAAGCCTTTTGCACGGCAGTGCCGACAGACGAGACGGTGAACGAACCGCCTTGCAGCGGTGCGGTAGGCAATGATGAATCCCCGAGGACAAAGGTGACGTCGTCCAGGGAAATGCCTGACGCCTCGGCGGCGATCTGGGTCATGACCGTGTAGGTGCCTGTGCCGATGTCGGTGGTGGCGCTGCTGACGGTCAACTGGCCGTCCGATCCCAACGAGGCTCGGGCACTGGCCTTTTGCTGCATGGCTTCCCACACACCGCCGGCCATGCCCCAGCCCACCAGTTGCCGGCCTTCGCGCATGCTGCGCGGCTCGGGGTTGCGCTTGTCCCAACCAAAACGGCGAGCGCCTTGGGCGTAACACTCGCGTAATTCCTTGCTGGAATACGGCTTGCCTTCGTTCTCGTTGCGCTCGGCGTAGTTGAGCAACCGCAACTGCACCGGATCGATCGCCAGGGCACAGGCCAGCTCATCCAAGGCGCATTCCAGGCCGATCAACCCCAGGGCGGCGCCGGGCGCGCGCATGTCCAGCGGCGTATAGACGTCCAGCGGCACCAGTTTGTAGGTCAAGGTCACGTTATCGCAGTGATAAAGCATGCCACTCCATTCCACCACGTGCTCGGTGAAGTCCTCGAAGCTCGAGGTCTGGCCGATGGCGGTGTGCGCCACGGCCAGCAGGCGCCCATTGGCTGCGGCCCCCAGTTGCAGGTGCTGGATGGTGCGCGGGCGATAGCCAAAGGTAAACATCTGCTGGCGCGTCAGGCTGACCCGCACGGAGCGCTTGAGGGCCAGGGCCGCCATCACCGCCAAGGGCAATTGATATTGAGGGCGCAGCCCGGAACCGAAGGCGCCGCCGACAAAAGCGGCGAACACTCGCACCTGCTCTTTTTCCAGCCCGAACACTTCTTGCACATAGGCTTGGCAGTTTTGCGTGCCTTGGGTCTTGTCGTGGATGTGCAGGCTGCCGTCGGGTTGATACAGCACTGTTGAAGCATGAGGCTCCATCGGGTTGTGGTGTTCCACCGGTGTGCTGTAGGACACGTCCACGCTGAGCGCTGCGCTGGCGTATTCACCCTGAAAATTCCCACGGGGTTTGGGCAGTTCGGCCGGTGCAGGATGGGCTTCGTTTTGCAGGGTTTTCAGATCGGTCTGATGGCCCTGGATGTCATATTCGATCTCGATGAGTGAACCGGCGTAGCGAGCCAGTTCCAGATTTTCCGCCACCACCAAGGCCAACGGTTGGCCGCTGTACAGGATCCGGTCGTTGTACAACGGTCGGAACGGCGAACCTTCTGCCGCGTCGGCATCCTGATAGGGTTCGTCGTAGCTGGCGATCCTCGGGCGGTTGGTGTGGTCGATCACCGCGACCACGCCGGGCAGCGCCAAGGCTCGGGAAGCATCGATACGCAACACCCGGCCACGGGCAATCGCGCCCGACACGACGCTGCCATGCAGCAGGCCATCCTCAGGGTATTCAGCGGCATAACGGGCCTGGCCCGTCACCTTGAGCAAGCCATCGACCCGGTCGAGTGGTTGCCCTATGGTTTTGCTCGAAGCATTCATCAGGCTTGCCCTCCCTGCGGTGCGGTACCCAGCGCGGCATCGCCCAAGGCCCGGACGATGGCCCGGCGCGCCAGTTTGATCTTGAAGCCGTTGTGCTCCAGCGGCTCGGCATTCTGCAGCAGCGCATCGGCGGCAGCCGTGAAGGTTTCGCGGCTGACGGTCTGGCCGGCCAGCCAGCTCTCCACCGCCCGGTCGCGCCAGGGTTTGTGGGCCACGCCGCCCAAGGCCAGGCGCGCCTGGCGGATCACCGGCCCATCCAGCTCCAGCGCCGCCGCCACCGACACCAGCGCAAAGGCGTAGGAGGCGCGGTCGCGAATTTTCAGGTAGTGGCTATGCTCGGCGAAACCGGGCGCCGGTAGCTCAATGGCGGTGACCAACTCATCATCGGCCAGTTGATTATCCCGCTCCGGGGCATCACCGGGCAGTCGATGAAAATCGGCGAATTCGATGGTCCGCGCTCCGCCCCGGCCCAACACGTGGACCACCGCTTCCAGGGCGGCCAGGGCCACGCACATGTCCGAGGGATGGGTCGCGACACATTGATCACTGGCGCCGAAAATCGCGTGGATCCGGTTCAAGCCGTCCCGGGCCGGGCATCCGCTGCCCGGCCGGCGCTTGTTGCACGGCACGCTGGCGTCATAGAAGTAATAACAGCGGGTACGTTGCAGCAGGTTGCCGCCGGTGCTGGCCATGTTGCGCAACTGTGGCGAGGCACCGGCCAGGATCGCTTGGGACAGCAGCGGATAACGGCGCTCGATCCAGGGATGCCAGGCCAGATCGGCATTGCTGACCAAGGCACCGATCATGACTCCGCCGGAAGGCGTTTCGCTGAGATCCGCCAAGGGCAACCCGGTGATATCGATCAGGTGCTCGGGGCGGGTGAGGTTTTCCTTCATCAAGTCCAATAGGTTGGTGCCGCCGGCAATGAAGCGCGAAACCGGGCTCGACAGGTCGATGGCCGCCTGAACAGTGTCGGGCTTGCTGTACTGGAACGGGTTCATTGATCGCCTCCCGACTGCTGGCAACGTGGCAGGGCTTCTTCGATGGCGTCACGAATGTTGGTATAGGCACCGCAGCGGCACAGGTTGCCGCTCATCAGCTCACTGATCTCGCCTGGGGTTTGCGCCCTGCCCTCGTTGGCCAACCCGACTGCCGAACAGATCTGCCCGGGCGTGCAATAACCACACTGGAACGCGTCGTGCTTGATGAAAGCCTGTTGCATGGGATGCAGTTGGTCGCCGTCGGCCAAGCCTTCCACGGTGGTCAATTCGGCGCCATCGCACATCACCGCCAGGGTCAGGCAGGCATTGATCCGTTTGCCGTCGCGCAGCACCGTGCAGGCGCCGCATTGGCCGTGGTCACAGCCTTTCTTGCTGCCTACCAGGTCCAGTTGTTCGCGCAGCAGATCCAGCAGCGTGGTCCAGGGCAGCACGTGCAATTCACGCGACTGACCATTGAGTATCAGACGGATCGGATGACGGGCGAAGGCCGCCTGCGTCGCTTCGGACAGGGTCGCGCTCATGGAACACCTCACGGTTGGTCGTACTCGCGGCGTTTTGGGAAACCGCCGTCATAAGGGGTACGACTTCAGGTGGGGGTGAGCGTTCAAGGCAATTTAGCGATGAAAAAATGCCAGCGCCTGCTGCGCAACCCAGCGGGAGCAAGCTCCCTCGCCACGGGCCGGTGCCGCGTATCAGGCCAGCAATTCTGCCGCCACCACGCTCCTGACGCCCTTGCCACAGAGCTGCTCCACCAGCGCCAAGGCGAACGCCAGGGCGGCGGCCGAGCCTTGGGCGGTGATGCAATTGCCATCCACCACCACAGGCTGGTCGACGAAATTGCAACCGGACAATTGTTGGCTCACCGCGGGGAGGCAGGTCATGCGCCGCTGGCGCAACACGCCGAAAGCCAGCAGCGCCACGGCCGGGGCTTCGGCGATGGCGGCGAAGAAACGTCCGGTGGCGGCCTGGTTCTTGACCAATTGTTGCAGTGGCTGATGAGCCGCCAGGTGCTGAACGCCGATGATGCCGCCGGGCAGGGCGATCAGGTCGAAGTCCTGCACCAGCACGTCCACCAACATGCCATCGGCGGTCAGGCGCGTACCGCGGGCGCAGGTGAGCATCCGCCGGCCTTCGATGCTCGCCACCACCACTTCGACCTGGGCGCGGCGCAGCACGTCGATCAGCGTCACCGTTTGCAAATCATCGACACCTTCGGCGACGGCAATCAGGGCTCTGGGGATCTTGGTTCCAGGAATCATGGGCGCTCTCCGCTGGGTGATCCCTAAAGACTAGTCAGCTTTGCCGGGTCGCGTGGGCCCGGCGGCTCACTTGATGTACAGCTGGGCCGACATTCGATTGCCAGGAGCATTGATCGAGACGTTACTGAAGCTGAACGTGCCTTCCTGCTTGCCCTTCAGGTCGAAGGTGTACAAATAACCGACGACTTTGGTCCTGACGGAACAATCGTTGAGATTGCCGTTATCGAAGGCACACACCGGCGAGCGGGTGCCGTCGACTTCAAAGCCGTCCAGGGTGACCACGGGCTGGCGGCCATAGCCGACCTCCAGCACGTAGACCTTGATATTCGGGCCACTGTGATCGCAACGGGTCTGCGCCTGCCCCGGGGTAATGTCCTCGAAGCCACAGGCCGGCGACTCGACCTTGAGTACCTTGACCTCGCTCAGGGGCGGCGCCGAGGCGGCTTTGACGGCCTGCCAGGGCCACCCCAGAGCCAAGGCACAACCGAACGCCGCCAGCAGTTTTTCATTCACACGATACATTGAGACCTCCCGGAACCGCGCGCAGTATGGCCCACTTGGCGCATCGGCAAAACATCGACGACGATCGCAGCCACAACGCCAAGCTGCTGGTATGATGCGCGGCTTTTTCCGACCCGCAGAAAAATCCCGGGCGCCGCTGGCGACCTGTGCTTTGCTGTTTGAGGTCGATACATTCACGGCGCTCCGGGCGCCACGGGGAGCAGACATGCTGGAAAGGCTGTTTCAACTCAAGGCACACAACACCAACGTGCGGACCGAGATCCTGGCGGGCATCACGACCTTCCTGGCCATGGCCTACATCCTGTTCGTCAACCCGAGCATCCTCGGCGAAACCGGAATGGACAAGGGCGCAGTGTTCGTCGCCACTTGCCTGGCCGCCGCCATCGGTTCCACGGTGATGGGCCTGATCGCCAACTATCCGATCGCCCTTGCGCCGGGCATGGGCCTGAACGCCTTTTTCACCTACACCGTGGTCCTGCACATGGGCCATACCTGGCAAGTGGCCCTGGGTGCGGTGTTCATTTCCGCCGTGCTGTTCTTCCTGCTGTCGATCTTTCGCATCCGTGAATGGATCATCAACAGCATCCCGCTGCCCCTGCGCTCGGCCATCGCTGCCGGTATCGGCCTGTTCCTGGCGCTGATCGCCCTGAGCAACGCCGGCATCGTCGTGAAAAACCCGGCGACGATGGTCGGCCTCGGCGACCTGAAGCAACCGGCGCCGATCCTCGCGACCCTTGGTTTCGTCCTGATCGTCGCCCTTGAAGCCTTGAAAGTGCGCGGCGCAGTGCTGATCGGCATCCTGACGGTCACCGTCGTCTCGATCCTGATGGGCTTCACCCCGTTCGGCGGCATCATGTCCGCGCCGCCGTCCCTGGCCCCGACGTTCTTGCAACTGGACATCAAGGGCGCCCTGGACATCGGTCTGGTGAGCGTGATCTTCGCGTTCCTGTTCGTCGACCTGTTCGATAACTCAGGCACGTTGATTGGCGTCGCCAAGCGCGCCGGGTTGATGGGCAAGGACGGCCACATGCCGAAGATGGGCCGTGCGCTGATCGCCGACAGCACCGCCGCCATGGCCGGTTCGCTGTTGGGCACCTCCACCACTACCAGCTACATTGAATCGGCGGCGGGCGTCAGCGCCGGCGGCCGCACTGGCCTGACCGCCATCGTGGTGGCGATCCTGTTCCTGCTGGCGCTGTTTTTCTCGCCACTGGCCGCCAGCGTCCCGCCCTTCGCCACCGCGCCGGCGCTGCTGTTCGTCGCCGTGCTGATGACCTCGGGCCTGGCGGAAATCGACTGGGACGACATCACCGTCGCCGCGCCAGTGGTGATTACCGCCCTGGCAATGCCATTCACTTATTCCATCGCCAATGGCATCGCCTTCGGTTTCATCGCCTGGACCGCCATCAAGCTGGTGTCCGGCCGTGGCCGTGAGCTGAACCCGGCGCTGGTCATCCTGTCGATCCTGTTCGTGATCAAGTTGGGTTGGTTCAACGCATGACTTTTGATTCCCAGGCCTACGCCACTCAGCTCCAGGACAAGGTCACCCGTTTGCGTGACCTGCTGGCCCCGTTCGAGGCACCGGAACCTGCGGTGTTCGACTCGCCACTGGAGAATTTCCGCCTGCGCGCCGAATTCCGCCTGTGGCGCGAAGCCGGCGAGCGGCACTACGCGATGTTCTCCCAGGACGACAAGCGCACGCCGATCCTCATCGAGCAATTCCCTATCGCCAGCCTGCGCATCAACCAATTGATGCCGCAGCTCAAGGCGGCATGGCAGGCCAGCGCGCCACTGAGCCACAAGCTGTTCCAGGTGGAATTCCTGACCACCCTGGCCGGCGACGCGATGATCACCCTGTGCTACCACCGTCCGCTGGATGAACATTGGCACGCTGCGGCGTCCAAACTGGCGAGCGACCTGGGCGTCAGCATCATCGGACGCTCCAAGGGCAAACGTGAAGTGATCGGCCATGACTACGTGGTGGAGAAGCTCGACGTCGGCGGCCGCACGTTCAGCTATCGCCAACCGGAAGGCGCATTCACCCAGCCCAACGGCACGGTGAACCAGAAGATGCTCAACTGGGCCTATGAAGCCCTGGGCGATCGCAGCGACGATCTGCTGGAGCTTTACTGCGGCAACGGTAATTTCACCCTGCCCTTGGCCACCCGGGTGCGCAAAGTGCTGGCGACCGAAATCAGCAAGACTTCGGTGAACGCCGCATTGAACAACCTCAGCGAAAACGCTGTGGATAACGTGACGCTGGTGCGCCTGTCGGCCGAAGAACTGACCGAAGCCCTGAACGAGGTCCGGCCGTTCCGGCGCTTGCATGGCATCGATCTGAAAAGCTATGAGTTCGGCAGCGTCTTCGTCGACCCGCCCCGCGCCGGCATGGACCCGGACACGTGCGAACTGACCCGGCGCTTCGACAATATCCTGTACATCTCCTGCAACCCTGAAACCCTCGCCGCGAACATCGCGCAATTGCACGACACTCACCGCATTACGCGGTGCGCGCTGTTCGATCAATTCCCCTGGACCCATCACATGGAATCCGGCGTGCTGCTGACCCGGCGGTAAGCCGAGCCCCGTGGCGAGGGAGCTTGCTCCCGCTGGGCTGCGCAGCCCCAAGCTTTTTGCGGTTGCTGCGCAACCGAGCGGGAGCAAGCTCCCTCGCCACAACTGCGATCTGCAAACTACCGAACCTGCGGCTCTTGTTCGATCATCGAACACTTATTGCCCAAGGACGGCGGCTTTGTTTGACCAAATTAACCATCTAGTACAATTTATCTCCACCGGCTGAAATCCCGCCGACGCCAACAATAAAAATGTGGAGAAAATTGCGATGCCTCCTATCGTTCTGGTGCTCAACGGCCCGAACCTGAACCTGCTCGGCACCCGCGAGCCGGCGACTTATGGCCATGAAACCCTGGCTGACATCTCCGCATTGTGCGGCCGGGCCGCTGAAGAGTTCGGCCTGGCGATAGAGTTTCGCCAGACCAACCAGGAAGGCGAATTGCTGGACTGGATTCATGGCGCCCGCGGACGCTGCGCCGGTATCGTCATCAACCCGGCGGCCTGGACCCACACCTCGGTGGCGATTCGCGACGCCCTGGTCGCCAGCGAAGTTCCGGTGATCGAAGTTCACCTGTCCAACGTCCACGCCCGGGAAACCTTTCGCCACCACTCCTTCGTTTCTTCCGTCGCCATCGGCGTGATGTGCGGGTTTGGCAGCCATGGTTATCGCCTGGCCCTGGAACATTTCAGTCAGCGGTTGAAGGGTTGATGAGCATGTCGAACATCACTGTGCTGGCCGGGCTGATCGGCGCGGGTATCCAGGCCTCGCGCACACCGGCACTTCATGAGCGCGAAGGCGACGCCCAAGGCATGCGTTATCTCTATCGGTTGATCGACCTCGACGCGCTGAACCTCGACAGCAGCGCCCTGCCCGATCTGCTGAAGGCTGCCGAACGCATGGACTTTACCGGCCTGAACATCACCTTTCCCTGCAAGCAGGCGATTATCCCGTTGCTGGATGAGCTGTCGCCCGAAGCCCGGGGCATTGGCGCGGTCAACACCGTGGTGCTCAAGGGCGGCAAGCGCATCGGCCATAACACCGACTGCCTGGGCTTCGCCGAAGGTTTCCGTCGCGGCCTGGGGGATGTTGCCCGCCAGCGCGTGGTCCAGATGGGCGCAGGTGGCGCCGGTGCGGCCGTGGCCCATGCCTTGTTGGCAGAGGGCGTACAGTTGCTCAGCATTTTTGACGTCGAGATCAGCCGGGCCGAGGCCCTGGCGAACAACCTGAACCAGCATTTCGGCGCTGGCCGCGCCCGGGCCGGACACGATTTACCCAGCGCCATGGCCGAGGCGGACGGCCTGGTGAATACAACCCCCATGGGCATGGCGAAACTGCCGGGCCTGCCCGTGCCCGTCGAGTTGTTGCGGGGGCAATTGTGGGTCGCAGAGATCGTCTACTTCCCGCTGGAAACCGAACTGCTACGCAACGCCCGAGCCCTCGGCTGTCGCACGCTGGATGGCGGCAACATGGCGGTATTCCAGGCGGTGAAGGCATTCGAACTGTTCAGTGGCGTGGCCCCGGATGCGCAGCGGATGCTGGAGCATTTCCAAAGCATGAATCACTAAAGCCTGATGATAATCCCCTGTGGGAGCGGGCTTGCTCGCGAAGGCGGTGTGTCAGTTGGAAGATGTGTGACTGACACACCGCCTTCGCGAGCAAGCCCGCTCCCACATGGTCCAGCGTCAGGGCTGTAGGTAGCGCAACACCGACTCGCAAACCATCGCGCGATGCCGCTGCTTGATCGCTTCCTCCGACAGGTCGATCTGAAAGATCTCACCAAACGTCTGGCGGTTGGACACGCGATAAAAACAGAACGAACTGATCAGCAGATGCACATCCAGCGGCTCCAGGCCGGCACGGAACACGCCCTCTTCAGCGCCTCGACGCAAGATCACGCCCAGGGAATCGAGGATGGTATTGGTCATCGCCTTGATCGCGCCGGATTGCTTGACGTATTCAGCGTTGTGAATGTTTTCGATACAGACGATGCGCACGAAATCCACGTTGCGGTCGTGGTGGTCGAAGGTGAATTCCACCAGGCGCCGGATCGCATCGACCGGGGCCAACTCCGCCAGGTGCAGGCGACTTTCGGTGGTACGGATATCACCATAGAGCTTTTCCAGCACCTCGACGTACAGCTGCTCCTTGCTGCCGAAGTAGTAGTAAATCATCCGCTTGGAGGTATGGATGCGCTCAGCGATGGCATCGACCCGGGCGCCGGACAGGCCCTGCTGGACGAACTCAACGATGGCTTCCTGAAGAATGTTCTCCCGGGTTTTCTCCGGGTTGTTCTTGCGACTCTTGCGCGGCGTGGCGACAGGTTCGTCGAGCGCTGCGGAAAGTTCTGGATTCATAGTCATTGCGGGCTCACGGCCATCACTGCACAGGCTGGCGATTATGGGCCGCACCGTGCAGTGAAGGAAGCCACGGTATTGCCCTTTACCGCCACGTTTACGATTTACCTACAACTTGGCGTGACGCAAGCCTCCGCTGCGGGACTTGGCCATGGCCGCCAGCCGCACCGCGACGTTGGCCGCACCGTAGCCGGCGTAACCGTTCTTGCGCTGAATGATCTCAAAGAAAAACCGCCCCTCGAACGGCTCGGTGTAGACGTGGAACAGCTCGCCGCCTTGGGCATCACGGTCATACAGCACATTGAAATACGCCAGCTCGCTGAGAAACTCATCATCGAAGTCGAAGCGCGCCGCCAGGTCGTCGTAATAATTGAGGGGAATGTCCAGCAGCGGTACGCCGGCCTCCTTGGCGCGGCTGACCTGGGTGAAAATGTCATCGCAGTCGAACGCAATGTGATGCACGCCAGAACCGCGATAACTCGACAGCGCGTGTGAGATCGCGGTGTTACGGTTCTCGGAAATGTTCAACGGCAAGCGGATCGAACTGCAGCGGCTGCGCAGGGCCCGGCTTTTGACCAGGCCATACGGGTCGGGCAGCACCACTTCGTCATCCGCCTCGAAATCCAACAGGCTCTTGTAGAACAACACCCAGCTGTCGAGGCTGTCCGCCGGCAGCGCCATCGCCATGTGATCGATGCGCTTGAGCCCCGCGCCGATGACCGCGCCGGGTTGCAGATTGAAATCGGTACCGTAGACATCGGCGTCCTGGTCCACCAGGTAGATGAGGCTGCCGTCCGGTGCTCGCACCGCCGCCAACTCCAGTTCATTGGGCCCCACCAGGCCGCGATAGGGTTGGCCTTTGTAGGCCACGGCCCGCTCCAGGGCGCTGGCGCTGTTCTTGACGCGCACGGCAGTGGCGCATAACGACGGACCGTGGGCTTCAAAAAAACTGTGGGCGAAAGAATACGGTTCGCTGTTGAGGATCAGGTTGATATCGCCCTGGCGCAGCAAGCTGACGTTCTTGGAGCGATGCTGGCCGGCCTTGACGAACCCCAGGCGCTCCAGCCAATGAGACAACTTGGCGCCGAGGTTATCGTCCACGGCGAACTCCAGGAATTCGATGCCGTTGTATTCGCTGGCCGGCGGCGTGGCGAAAAGGATATCGGCATTGCTGACAGGCGTGGCTTGCTCGGCCAAGCGCTGGCGGGTCTTTTCCTCCAGGTACAACAACGAGCGCAAACCGTCGGCGGCATTGGCCCGCGGCGGCGCCGCGCGAAAGCCGTCATTGAAGATTTCCAGCGACAGCGGCCCGGTGTAGCCGCTCTTGATGATCGGCGCCAGGAAGCCCGGCAAGTCGAATTCGCCCTGGCCCGGGAAGCAGCGGAAATGCCGGCTCCACTCCAGGACATCCATCGCCAGGATCGGCGCATCGGCCATTTGCACGAAGAAAATCTTCTCGCCTGGAATCTCGGCAATCGCGCTTGGATCGCCCTTGAGGGACAACGTGTGGAAACTGTCGAGCAAGACGCCGAGGCTTGGGTGGTCAGCCTGGCGCACGATATTCCAGACCTGTTGATAAGTATTCACGTGCCGGCCCCAGGCCAACGCCTCATAACCGATGCGCAAGCCCCGCGCACCGGCCCGTTCGGCCAGCAGGCGCAGGTCATCGACCAGGATCTGCGGGTCGCCGACGCTGTCGGCCGAGGCGTTGCTGCACACCAACACCAGATCGGTGCCCAGCTCCTGCATCAGGTCGAACTTGCGCTCGGCGCGCTCCAGGTTGCGCGCAAGGCGATCGCGACGGCAGCCTTCGAAGTCACGAAACGGCTGGAACAAGGTGATGGCGATGCCCAGGTCAGCGCACATCTGCCTGATTTCCCGCGGGCTGCCATCGTAATAGAGAAGGTCGTTCTCGAAAATCTCCACCCCGTCGAAACCGGCGGCGGCAATGGCCTCGAGTTTTTCCGGCAGGGTGCCGCTCAAGGATACGGTGGCAATGGAACGCTGCATGACGTCGGCTCCCGGGACAGGCATCGGCTACAGAAGGTGCGCCGCAATTGAAATGTTATTAAAAGAGTGAGCCGATTATTGAGCTGACGGTTTGTTTCAGCAATTTAATATGTACCGTCTGGTTAGTTTTTTGGGCGATTATCGAACACAATGCCGATTGCCGAATTGACGATTTTTTGCTCACTGCGCACCATCGGCCCCACATTGACGCCGGCCCTGCCGGCAGCGATGGACAGACCCAGACCAACCATAAGAATTTCAAAAACGGGTACACGCTATGATTCCTTCCCAAAGCTCCCGCCTGGCTCCCGGCCTGGGCGTCACCACCGGCGGCATCGGTGACAAGATCCGCGGCGCCATGGCCGTGGGCAAGACCCGTTGGGGCATGCTCGCCCTGGTATTTTTCGCCACCACCCTGAACTACATCGACCGCGCCGCCCTGGGCGTCATGCAGCCAATCCTGGCCAAGGAGATGAGCTGGACGGCGATGGATTACGCCAACATCAATTTCTGGTTCCAGGTCGGTTATGCCATCGGCTTCGTCTTGCAGGGACGGTTGATCGACCGGATCGGCGTCAAACGCGTGTTTTTCTGCGCCGTGCTGCTCTGGAGCCTGGCGACCGGCGCCCATGGCCTGGCCACCTCGGCGATAGGTTTCATGGTCTGCCGTTTCATCCTCGGCCTGACTGAAGCGGCCAACTACCCGGCCTGCGTGAAGACCACGCGGCTATGGTTCCCCGCCGGCGAGCGAGCCGTGGCCACCGGCATATTCAACGCCGGGACCAACGTTGGCGCGATGTTCACGCCGATGCTGCTGCCTTTGATCCTGCACGTGTGGGGCTGGCAGGCGGCGTTCCTGTGCATGTCCGCCCTGGGTGGGATCTGGTTGCTGTTCTGGGGCCTGAAATACTTCAACCCCGAAGATCACCCCACGGTGAAACCGTCGGAACTGCAATACATCCAGGCCCAGGATGAGCCGGATCAGGTCCGCGTGCCCTTTACCCGCATCCTGCGCATGCGCGGCACCTGGGCGTTCGCCCTGGCCTATTCGATCACCGCGCCCGTGTTCTGGTTCTACCTCTATTGGCTGCCACCGTTCCTGAACCAGCAATACAACCTGGGCATCAACGTGACCCAGATGGGCATCCCGCTGATCATCATCTACCTCACTGCCGACTTCGGCAGCGTGGGCGGCGGGATACTGTCTTCGTTCCTGATCGGGCGCGGACTCAATCCGATCAAGGCGCGACTGGTGTCGATGCTGCTGTTCGCCTGCTGCATCATCGGCGTGATCATGGCCGCCGGCTCCAGCAGCCTGTGGATGGCGGTGTTTGCCATTTCCCTGGCCATCGGCGCGCACCAGGCCTGGACCGCCAACATCTGGAGCCTGGTGATGGATTACACGCCCAAGCACATGATGAGCACGGTGTTCGGCTTCGGCGGCATGTGCGCGGCCATCGGCGGGATGTTCATGACCCAACTGGTGGGCCACATTCTTACGATCACCCACAACAACTACACCGTGTTGTTCACCCTGATCCCGGCGATGTATTTCATCGCCCTGACATGGATGTACTTCATGGCGCCGCGCAAGGTGCCTACCCTGGAAAACTGATGAGCCATTAAGGCTGGAACGCAACTTTGTGGCGAGGGGATTTATCCCCGCTGGGCTGCGCAGCAGACCTGAAATCAGGCAACTCGGTGTGTCAGCCAAATCGAGCTGATTGTTTTGGGGCTGCTGCGCAGCCCAACGGGGATAAATCCCCTCACCACTGGGTCCACCATGTCCCGGACCAAACAAGTCTATTTACTTACGCCGCTGCTGCCACGCCGCCGCGAGCCCGCTCAAGCAGATCAGGGCGATGCCCACCACCGTCATCAGCGTCGGCGTGTGGCTGAACAACAACCAGCCCAGCAGCCCGGCAAACACGATCTGGCAATACCCGAACGGCGCGAGCAGCGCCGGGGCGGCGAAGCGGAAGGCTTGGGTCAGCATCAAATGCGCGGTCATCCCGCAGGCGCCCAGCGCCAGCATCATCAACCCATGCACCAGGCTCGGCACTTGCCAGAAGAACGGTACCAGTGCGCTCATCACCAATGTGTTGCACAGGCCGGCGAAGAAATTACTGGTGGTCGGGCTGTCGATCTCGCTGAGCTTGCGCGTGAGCAATTGATAGAAGCAGAAAAACAGCGCCGAACAGAACGGCAGCAACACCGCCGGCGTGAACAGATCGCCGCCGGGATGAACAATGATCAGCACGCCGATAAAACCGAAAATCACGGCGATCCATTGCCCGCGCGTCACACGCTCGCCGAGCAATGGCACCGACAAGGCCGTGACCAGCACCGGAGCCAGGAAGTTGACCGCCGTGGCTTCGGCCAGCGGGATATACAACAACGCCGTGGTGAAGAACAGACTGGTACCGAGCAGGCACAGCGCCCGAGCCAATTGCCACAACGGGCGCTTGGTACGCAGCACCCGCAGCCCCGAGCGCGGCAGGAAAATACCCGCCATCAACAAGGTGTGCACCACGTAACGCGCCCAGACCACCATGATGATCGGATAAAAACCGGAAAGGTATTTGGACAACGCGTCATGACTGGAGAACAGGAACGTTGCGACCAGAATAAGCACGATGCCCTTGAAAGCCTGATTGACGCCGGAGAGCGGAGTGCTGAGGGTCATGAGGAAAACCTGCGCTGCTTGATGTAAGGGCCGTGACGCACAGTGAAGTTGTTGGGCCAGCGAAAATACCGATAAGTTCTGAATCCGCAGTGTAATGAAAATTCCGGAGCCAGGCAGAATCGGCTTGTCGATGAACCAAAACCCGCGTCCGTTGCCTGACAGCTCAAGCACGCCGCGCACCTTTGGCGCCTGAAAGCTAGACTCACCCCCACAGCAGTCATTTCTCGCCGGGTCATTCAGAGGACTTCCAACATGTTATGGAAAAAAGGTCGCCGCAGTGACAACGTGGTGGACGCCCGCGGCGATGAGGGCGGCGGTGGCGGGATGCGGTTTGGCGGCGGCAAGGGATTGAGCCTGACGGCCATTCTGCTGATCGTCGGCATCGGCTGGATCACAGGCCAGGACCCGATGCAGATTCTCGGGCAACTGGCGGGGCAGATGGACTCATCTGCGCCGGCGTCCTCCCAGACTCGCCAGGCGCCACCGGCCAACGACGAGCAGGCCGAATTCGTGCGCTCGATCCTCGGCGATACCGAAGACACCTGGGGCCAGGTCTTCCAGCAGGCCGGGCGGCAATATCAGCAGCCTAAACTGGTGCTGTTCAGTGGTCGGGTCAACTCGGCCTGCGGCCTTGCCTCATCGGCGACCGGGCCGTTTTATTGCCCGGCAGACCGCCAGGTGTATCTGGACATGAGTTTCTTCAAGGAAATGTCCCAACGTTTCTCGGCCGCCGGTGACTTCGCCCAGGCCTATGTCATTGCCCATGAAGTCGGCCACCACGTGCAAACGCTGCTTGGGGTCTCGGCAAAAATCCAGGAGGCCCGCCAGCAAGGCCGGCAGATGGAAGGCGACGGTGGCCTGTTGGTGCGCCAGGAATTGCAGGCCGATTGCCTGGCCGGGGTCTGGGCCAACCACGCGCAAAAACGCCTGAACTGGCTGGAGCCGGGGGACATCGAGGAAGCCTTGAACGCCGCCAACGCGATTGGCGATGACCGGCTGCAACAACAAGGCCAGGGCCGCGTGGTGCCGGACTCCTTTACCCACGGCACCTCGGCGCAACGGGTGCGCTGGTTCAAGACCGGCTTCGCCCAGGGCCAGGTCAGCCAGTGCGACACGTTCGCGGCGAAAAACCTGTAGATGACGTGGCGCGCGCTGATCGGGCTGTTGTTGTGCTGCACCTGGGCCCAGGCGGACGAACACGGCGTGAACGTGGTCGCTCAGGGGCGATTGCAGTTCAAGGGCGGCGCCATGGCCGTCGCTGTCAGCCCGCCCCCTGCGTCCATCCAGCGCGTGGTGATCATCGTCCCTGGTCGGCTGCGCAATGCCGAGACCTACCTACACAGCGCAGAACAAGCCGCCGCCCAGGCCGGACAGACGGCCACCACACTGATCATCGCCCCACAGTTTCTTAACGAACAGGACGTGACACGTCATCAATTGCCCAACGACCTGTTGCGCTGGCGCGGCAACGACTGGATGGCCGGCGATTTATCCACAGGGCCAAGCCCAGTCAGTTCATTCCAGGTTCTCGATGACATCGTGGCGCGGGTCAGTGATCGACAGCAGTTTCCCGAAGTGAAGGAAATCGTCATCGCCGGCCACTCCGGCGGCGCCCAGGTCGTGCAGCGTTATGCCCTGCTCGCCCACGGTCCCTACCGGATCAATCCGCGCTTTGTGATTGCCAACCCGTCGTCCTACGCCTACTTCGATGCCCAACGCCCCATGGCGTTCGACCCGGCCAGTTGCCCTGGCTTCAACCAATGGAAATATGGCCTGCAACAGCTTCCCGCCTATGCCGCCGGGCAATCACCCGCATGGCTGGAGGAAAACTACGTCAAGCGCGACATCGTTTATCTGCTTGGGCAGCAAGACATCGATCCGAAGCACCCAGCGCTGGACAAAGGCTGCGAAGCGCAGACCCAGGGGGCGTATCGGTTATTGCGCGGGCATTTCTTTTTCGACTACCTGTCCCGACGCCATCCCGTGGGGCTGAACCAACGGCTGATCGAAGTGCCGGGGGTTGGGCATGATGGGAATGGGATGTTCACTTCGCCTGAAGGTTTGAAGGTGTTGTTTGGGCAGTAGGCCTTATGTCGACAGGCCCGGCCTCATCGCGAGCAAGCTCGCTCCCACAAGGGCACCACGAATCCACTGTGGGAGCGAGCTTGCTCGCGAAAGCGATTAGCCGGCCAACACAGAAACTCAGGCCGAAAGCATCCGCCGCAACTCAACACAATCCCGAGCATGCCAATCGGTCAGCTCCGGCCACGGATTGTCCGGCAGGTTCACCAGCACCGTCCGCGCCCCCGCCGCACGACCACAATCCAGGTCAAAGCGATAGTCGCCGACCATTACCATGGCCCCGGGCGTCACGTTCCAGGCTTCGGCCAGCTTCAACAGACCGCCCGGGTGAGGCTTGGGTGGAGCTTCGTCGCGGCCCAGCACGTCCGCCACGGCGAAACAGTCCACCAGGCCAATGGCCTCCAGGGTCACATGGGCCAGCTCGCGGGCGTTGCGGGTCAGGATCCCCAGGCGGTAGCCACGGCTGGCCAGTTCACGCACCAGCTCAACCGCCCCCGGCGCAGGCTTGGAGCCCAGCGCCAGGTCGCGCTCGTGTTCCAGCAACCAGGCATGCTTGGCCGCCGCTTCGTCAGCCGGCAATGCCGCCAGGTGGGTGAGGATGTCATCTTCGGCCGGGATCGCCAGGGCTACGCGAATCGCGGCGAAATCATGCACGGCGATGGTCAGCGTGCCGTCCATGTCAAAGACCCAATGCCGGACCTCGGCCAGGCTCATGCCCAGTCCTTGCGATGCCGGATCAGGCCTTCCTGGGTCACCGAAGCTACCAATTGCCCGGCGCGGTTGAATACGCTGCCCCGGGAAAACCCTCGGGAATTGCCGGCCCACGGGCTGTCCATGGCGTAGAGCAACCAGTCATCGGCCCGCAGATCGGCATGGAACCACAAGGCATGGTCGAGACTGGCTACTTGCATGTCCTTGTGCCACACCGATTTGCCATGGGGCAGCAGCGACGTGGTCAACAGGCCGAAGTCCGACGCGTAGGCCAGCAGGTATTTGTGCAAGGCCGGCGAATCCGCCAGGGCGCCATCGGCGCGGAACCACACGTATTTGATCGGATCAGCGGGTTGCGGGTTGTAGGGGTCTTTCTCGGTGACCGGGCGTACTTCGATCGGCTTGGGGCACAGCAGTTTTTCCCGCATGTGCTCGGGCAGCAGGTGCGCCCGCTGCTGGGTCAGTTCCAGTTCGGACGGCAGGTTTTCCGGCCCGACCACCTGCGGCATGCTGCTTTGATGCTCAAAGCCCTGCTCGTCGTACTGGAACGACGCACTGCAGGTGAAGATCGGATTGCCTTTCTGGATCGCCGTGACACGTCGGGTGCTGAAGCTGCCGCCGTCACGCACCCGGTCGACCTGATAGACCACCGGCAACGCGGCATCACCCGGGCGCAGGAAGTAACCGTGCATCGAATGCACATGTCGAGCCTCCTCCACGGTCTGGCTGGCCGCCGACAGCGACTGGCCCAGTACCTGGCCGCCGAACAGCTGGCGGAACCCCAAGTCCTGGCTGCGACCGCGAAACAGGTTCTCTTCGATCGGTTCCAGGGTCAGCAGGTCGACCAGATCTTCCAACACGTGGCTCATTCAGATTTTCCTCACACAGCACACACCGCGCAGGCTGTGCTGCGGCGGTGGATCGATTGTTGGCCCGGGCCACTCTGGCGGGCATTGTAAACGTCCGTGTCGGCTAACCGTGCAGGGTCTGTAGCCACTGCTCACGATTGATGCGATAGAGCACATGGTGACGCAATGGATGCCCGACTGCGAGTTTTGGATGTTCGAAATCATCCGCCGGGTCATGCTGCATGCCGATGGCCTGCATGACTTTCTGTGACGGTAGGTTATCGACGGCGGCGAACGCCACCACCTCTTCCAGGGCCAACTGATCGAAGGCACAACGCAGTGCAGTCCACGCCGCTTCGCTGGCATAACCCAGGCCCCAATGTTCCCGGGCCAGGCGCCAGCCGATTTCGATGGCCGGGGTGAAATGCGCGTCGAACCCGACCACGCCCAGCCCGGTAAACCCGATGAAGGCCCCCGTGTCCTTGCGCTCCAGCGCCCACAGGCCAAAACCATGCTCGGCAAAATGCCCGCGCACGCGACCGATCAGGGCAGCGCTTTCCAGACGGCTCAGGCGCTCGGGAAAGTAACGCATCACCTGCGGGTCCGCGCACATGGCAGCGAATTCCGGCAAGTCGTCATCGCGCCACTGTCGCAATATCAACCGCGCGCTTTCCAATTCCAGTATCGGCTCCATCATCACTCCCTTTCCATGCCCAGAGTCTACATCGCTGGTAGGATCCGTCATTCAATCACCACTGAAAACACCATGCCGCTGCCGCTGATCTACCACGAAGACTACAGCCCCGAATTCCCGGCGGAACACCGCTTCCCCATGGACAAGTTCCGCCTGTTGCGCGATCACCTCGTTGACAGTGGGTTGACCCGGGACGTCGACCTGTTGCGCCCATCGCTGTGTCCGCCCGATATCCTCGCCCTGGCCCATGACCGCGCCTATATCGAACGCTACATGGGCGGCGAGTTGTCCCGTGAAGACCAACGGCGACTTGGCCTGCCTTGGAGCGAAGCCCTGGCCCGCCGAACGGTACGCGCCGTGGGCGGTTCGCTGCTGGCGGCCGAACAGGCTCTTGAACACGGGCTGGCCTGTCATTTGGCCGGGGGCACCCATCACGCCCATTACGATCACCCGGCCGGTTTTTGCATATTCAACGACCTGGCGGTGATCAGCCGGTACTTCCTGGCCAGCGGCCGAGTCTCGCGGGTGCTGATTTTCGACTGCGATGTGCATCAGGGTGACGGTACGGCCCGAATACTCCATGACACTCCCGACGCGGTGACAGTTTCCTTGCACTGCGAAAAGAATTTTCCCGCGCGCAAGGCCCAAAGCGACTGGGACATCCCGTTGCCGATGGGCATGGACGATGGCGCTTACCTCAAGGTCGTGGATGACGCGCTCAACTATCTGCTACCGCTCTACCAGCCGGACCTGGTGCTGTATGACGCCGGTGTCGATGTGCACAAGGACGATGCCCTCGGTTACCTGAAACTGACCGACGAAGGCCTCGCAGCCCGGGACGAGAGCGTCATGCGCCATTGCCTGGGGCGCGACATCCCGGTGGTCGGCGTGATCGGCGGTGGCTACAGCAAGGACCGCAAGGCCCTGGCCCGACGCCACGGGATCCTGCACCACAGCGCGGAAAAGGTCTGGGTGTCATCAGGCTGTCATTGAATGCTGGGCGCGTTACCCACAATGCCTGTGGAGCGGCCTGTGGATAACCTGAGCGAAACGGCCTACAAGCTATGGCGTATGGTGCCTGCACAGGAATGGTTGTTTTTTGATCAGCCATATCCCCTGTGAGAGCGGGCTTGCTCGCTCCCACAGGGACCTCTACTGGTAGAATGCCCCGCCTATTCCCGCGCCCAAGTTCAAATCATGACCTCGACCGCCAAGCCCATCACCCCAAACATCGCCATCATCGGCGGCGGCCCCGCCGGCCTGATGGCGGCTGAGGTGTTGAGCCAGGCCGGCGTCCGGGTCGACTTGTACGACGGCATGCCTTCGGTCGGCCGGAAATTCCTGCTGGCCGGCGTCGGCGGCATGAACATCACCCATTCGGAAGCGTTCCCGGCCTTCCTGTCCCGTTACGCCGAACGTGCGCCGAACCTGGCGCCGCTGCTGCGAGCCTTCGGCGCGGATCAGTTGTGCGCATGGATTCATGGGCTGGGCATCGACACCTTTGTCGGCAGTTCCGGACGGGTCTTTCCGACCGACATGAAAGCCGCCCCGCTGCTGCGCGCCTGGCTCAAGCGTCTGCGTGATGCTGGCGTGGTGATTCACACACGCCATCGCTGGCTTGGCTGGAACGCCGACGGCAGTCTGAGGATCGCAGCGCCGGAGGGCGAAAAGACTCTGCAACCCGACGCGACGCTGCTGGCGCTGGGCGGCGGCAGTTGGTCGCGCCTGGGCTCCGACGGCGCCTGGATGCTTGCGCTGGAGCAGCGCGGCGTCGACCTGGCGCCCTTGCAGCCGAGCAACTGTGGGTTCGACGTCCAGGCCTGGAGCGAGTTGATGGTCAATAAGTTCGCTGGCGCCCCCCTGAAGAATATCGCCATCGGCCTCAATGATGATGTGCCACGCCTCGGCGAATGCGTCATCACCGCCACCGGCATCGAAGGCAGCCTGATCTATGCGCTGTCGGCTCCCATCCGCGAAGCGATCAACCATCACGGCAGCGCGACCATTCACTTGGATCTGCTGCCAGGGCGGCCTGTGGATAAAATCGAGCAAGCCCTGAACAAGCCTCGCGGTTCACGCTCGATGGCCAAGCATTTGCACAGCCAGTTGGGGATCGATGGCATCAAGGCCGCGCTCTTGCGCGAACTCGCACCAAGCGAATGCTTCACTGATCCTGCACGGTTGGCCCAGGCGATAAAGGCACTGCCGCTCACCTTGGTGAAAACCCGGCCGCTGGATGAGGCGATCAGCAGTGCGGGTGGCGTGACATTCGAAGCCCTGGATGAACGCTTGATGCTCAAGCAACTACCCGGCGTGTTTTGCGCCGGGGAAATGCTCGACTGGGAGGCGCCGACCGGCGGCTATTTGTTGACGGCCTGCTTTGCCAGCGGCCGGGCGGCGGGGTTGGGGATGGTGGAGTTTCTGCGAAACAGCTGCGAGCTATAAGTTGCAAGCTGCAAGCAAACCGCTTCCAACTTGCAGCTTGCAGCTTAAGACTGGCAGCTGCCCCTACGGCTTCCTCTTACGCGGCCCGGTGTTGAATACCGGCACTTTTCGCACAGGCTTGACCGAAGGTTCCACTGGCGCTGCGTCGCCGCTGTCCACCCACTTGCCCAGGTTGCGCTTGCCGCCACCACCCGAAGCTTTCGGCTTCTTCGGTTTTTTCGGTTTCTTCACGACCTGGCCGCTGGCATCGGTATCCGGCACGCGGTGTTCAGGCTCGAAGTCGTATTCCATCTGCCGGGGCAAGGTCTGACGAGTCAACATCTCGATGGCTGACAGCAGATTCACTTCGTCCGCGCAAACCAGGGAAATCGCCTGCCCCGTGGCGCCCGCCCGGCCCGTACGGCCGATACGGTGGATGTAGTCTTCAGCGACGATTGGCAGGTCGAAGTTCACCACCAGCGGCAAGTCTTCGATATCCAGGCCGCGGGCGGCGACATCGGTCGCCACCAGAATCTGCACTTCGCTGGCCTTGAAGCGATCCAGCGCGCGCTGCCGAGTGGCCTGGGGCTTGTCGCCATGGATGCCGTCGGCGTTGACACCCAGTCCCTGGAGTTTTTCCACCAGCGCATCGACGCCGTTGCGGGTCTTGGCGAACACCAGCACCTGCTTCCACTTGTGCTGGCGCATCAAGTGCACGAACAGCTCCGGCTTGCGCTTCTTGTCCACCGTCACCACCCATTGCTTGACGGTGTTGGCGGCGACGTTGCGCGGGCTCACTTCAATACTCAGTGGATCGTTGAGCATTTGCCCGGCCAGCAGGCGGATCGCGTCGGAGAACGTTGCCGAGAACAGCAGCGTCTGGCGCTTTTTCGGCAAGGCCTTGTAGATATTCGCCAGCTCTTCGGAGAAGCCCAGATCGAGCATGCGGTCGGCTTCGTCCAGCACCAGCGTTTGCAGCTGGTTGAATTTCAGCGCGTTCTGCCGGAACAGATCGAGCAAGCGGCCCGGCGTGGCGACCAGCAGATCGACGCCTTTGCGCAGTTTCATCATTTGCGGGTTGATGCTGACGCCACCGTACACCGCGTAGGTGCTCAACGGCAGGTTCTGCGCATATTCGCGCACGCTTTCATGGACCTGCTCGGCCAGTTCCCGGGTTGGCACCAGGATCAGCGCCCGCACCGAGTTGGCGGCGACTTTCGGCCCTTCTGTGGTCAGCAACTGCAACAGCGGCACGGCGAAACCGGCCGTCTTGCCCGTGCCAGTCTGGGCCGCGGCCATCAAGTCACGACCGGCCAGTACCGCCGGCATGGCTTGAGCCTGCACCGGGGTCGGGGTCTGGTAGCCGAGCGTCTCGAGGGCGCGCAGCAAGGGTTCGATCAGGCCAAGGGTGGCGAAAGTCATGGAAATACCGTAGGAAAAATCAGCGCAAGGTGTGCAATGCGCGGCAGTTTACCCTAATTCACGCGGCGGCCGGCGCAGGCTTGGGCTTACGCCACTGGGGCAAGCCAATCAACACCACGGCACTGATGATCACCAACATCGCCAAAGCCTCCTCGACACCGATGGTTTCGCCGGCAAACACGATGCCCAGCAACACCGCCACCGCCGGGTTGACGTAGGCGTAACTGGTGGCCGCCGCCGGGCGCACGTGCTTGAGCAGGTACATATAGGCGTTGAAGGCGATGATCGAACCGAAGCCGATCAGATAGAACAGCGCGAACCAGCCCTCCAGCGGTGGCACGCTGTCCAGGTGTTCACCACTGGCGAAGCTGCCAATCAGCAGAACCACACCCGCCACGAGCATTTCCACAGCGCTGGCCATTGCCCCAGCCGGTAACGGCACGTGCTTGCTCAACACCGAACCAAAGGCCCAGGACGCCGCCGCGAATACCAGCAAGGCCGCGCCCAGCGGGCTCGACTGCAAATTGGAGCCCAGATTGAGCATGGCGATACCAATCAGCCCCAGCACAATCCCCGCCCATTCCAGACGGGTATTACGCGCGCCCCAGAAATATCCGCACAGCAGGGTAAACAAAGGCACCGTCGCCACGGCCAACGCCGCCACACCGGACGCCACGCCCGTGTGCTCGGCAATACTCACAGCGCCATTGCCAAAACTGAGCAGCAGCACACCGATGAGCGCCCCAGCCTTCCATTGCGCCCAGGTCGGTGCAGGTGCCCCGCGCCAACGCAAAAAACCGTACATGAGCGATCCGGCCAACACAAAACGAATCCCGGCCAGCAACAGCGGCGGCCAATACTCCACACCGATACGAATCACCAGGTAGGTCGAACCCCAGATGACATATAAGGCGAAAAAGGCGGCGATCAACGGCAGGGGAAAACGGCGTGGGCCAGGCATGTTCAACTCGAATTAAGGACGATGAAAAGCACTATTCTAGGAAGGCGATGGGCAAAGATTAAGTTACAAAAGCTGTTTATCCCACCCATACACTTTGCGGGCGCCAGGCATTTCCAACTGTGGGAGCGGGCTTGCCCGCGAAGGCGGTGTGTCAGTCGACTGCCCTATCAACCGGTACACCGTATTCGCGAGCAAGCCCGCTCCCACAGGATTTGTCAGGTGGTGTGTCTAGAACCCGCGATGGCGCTTGAGGTGTTCATTGATCTTCGCCGCCGGCACTTTCTGCAAACTGCACAGCAAATCATGGGACAACTCCCGCAACCCATGCTTTTGTCGCAGTTCCGCAGCCAGGTGCGCGGTAAGGTTGGCGGCCATTTCGGCGTCGGCCATGGCCCGGTGAGCCTGGCCGGTGTGGGGCAGGCCGGCGAACGTATTGAGCGTGCCGAGCTTGTGGTTCGGCGCCGCTGGCATCAGGCGGCGGGCCAGCAACAGTGAACAGGCAAAGTTCTGCAGGCGGGTGCGCTTGATGCGTCCCAGCTCGAAGTCCCAGAACTTCTGGTCAAACGCGGCGTTATGGGCCAGCAACGGCGTGATGCCAACGAACTCGTTGACCTCATTCATGACCTTTTCCGCCGATGGCGCGCTGCGCAGCATGGCGTTGCTGATGCCGGTCAGTTGCTCGATGAACGCGGGCACGCGCACATCGGCATTCATCAGGCTTTGGTAGCGGTCGACGATCCGACCCTGCTCAAGGATTACCACGGCGATTTCGGTGGCCCGGCAACTGCTGCTTGGCGTGATGCCGGTGGTTTCAAAGTCGATGACTGCGATGCGTTCCAAACCTGTCTGAACTCCGTAAAAATCAATTCTTGAGCAGCAATGCGCCTTCGATCGGCACGTAGCGGCTGGCGGCGCGGATCAGCGAGTTGGCGGTCAGCCCCGGCACGCCATAGGCCACGGCCTGGACCCCATGCTTGCTGATGATGCGTTCGAGCAGCATGTCGAAATCGCCGTCACCGGAGGCCAGCACCACTTCATCGACATGATCGGCGGCGTCCATGATATCCAGCGTGATACCCACGTCCCAATCGCCCTTGGCCGAGCCGTCGCTGCGTTGGATGTAGGGCTTGAGTTTCACGACAAAGCCCAGGTTGCGCAGGATCTGCTGGAATTGCTGCTGCTTGCTGTCGCCGCGATCGATCGCATAGGCATAGGCCTCGACGATCTGTCCTTGCTTGCTGACATCGGCCCACAACGCGGCATAGTTGAAATGGCAACCATAGGCCTGGCGCACGGTGTAGTAGAGGTTCTGGACATCGGCGAACACTGCAATTTTTTTCACCGCGTTTCCTCTTGGATGCACGAGCGCACAGGCTGAACCGGGCACCGGGGCCCGAAAAGTCGCCCAGTATGCCAGCCCCGAGGATTGTTCCGCGAATAATCGGCCCGAGGCGCCAGGGCGCCCCGGACGAATGGCAACTCAGACGAAGGAGTCGTCGTCGCCGAAGGAGGATGAATCGTCGCTGTAGTCCGCGTCGCTGAAACCGTCCTGGTCGCTGCCGTAGGTATCGGTATCGGCCACACGCTGGTCATCGCCCCAGCCGTTGTCGCTGCTGCCGCTGTCGTTGACCGGTTGGGCCGGCTCCTCCTTGAGGATTTCGACAATTTCCTGGGGCTGCTGATTGCTGTGGAACAGGCTGCTGATGCCTTGGGCCAGCATCACGCCGCCGGCCACGCCCGCCGCGGTTTTCAGGGCGCCACCCAAAAAGCTGCCGGCGGCTGGGGCCTGCTGTTGCGGCGCGCCATAGTTGCCGGGCGGCGTGCCATATTGATTGGGCGGCGCGCCAAAGCCCTGCTGGGCAGGCGCGTTGGAGGCAGGCCTTGCCGGTTCGCGCCAGCCGCCACCGGATGCCGGAGCGCTGGGCGCGGGCCGTGAATCGCGGTTGCTGCTGCCACCAAAAATACTCGAGAGAAAACCACCGCTGTTGCCAGATGTCGGCGCCTGGTTGCGCGCCTGTTGCAGCTCAGCCTGCAATTGCTCGACCTGGGTGGTGAGCTGGCGGTTCTGCTCGTCGAGGCGCTTGATCGCAGCCTCTTGCACCAGAATCGCCTGGGCCATGAAATAGCCCGCCGCAGGCTGGCTCGCCAGATGTTCCTTGATCCGCGCCTCGGCCTGGGCATCGCGTGGGGCTGAGTCCTTTTCGGCCTGTTGCAGCCGTGAAAACAGTCCATCGATCAGGGTTTGTTCTTCGCTGTTCATGGCGACCTCATTAGATTGCCGGATAAAAAAACCAAACCGGTCCCCAAAAGACCGGTGCCAGCCAGTAATGGGGTTCGGCGAAATGGTTTCAATAGCGTTTACCTGATGATGACGTTTGTTTCATGCAAGCGCCCGATCAGTTTAAAGTGTCGGACCGCTTTGGAACTGCGATACCGACCCATGAATCCGTTTGACGTGTTGCGCGACTCTTTGTATTTCTTCAAGCGTCATCTGGGCCGGATCGCCCAGCTGTGCCTGCCGCTGGTGATACTTGAGGCCCTGCTGCAGCAAGGCGTGGACAGCGCCGTCGGCCCCGAGGGTTTCCCCGGCTACAGCGTGGTCGTCGGGCTGCTGGTATATCCGCTCTACACCGCCGCACTGATCCTGTTTCTCGACGCCCGCAGTCGCGGCGAATCACCACGCCCCCGGGACCTGCTCGCAATGGGCGTGACCCTGTGGCCACGCTTCGCCCTGTTGACCGCCCTCAATACGCTGCTGATTCTGGTCGGCCTGTCGTTGTACTTCCTGCCGGGCCTGTGGCTGATGGTGACGCTGGCCTTCAGTGAATACCTGCTGGTATTGAGGGGCCTCACGCCGCTGGCGGCGATGAAGGAAAGCCTGAACATGACCCGCGGCAATTTCTGGCGGATCCTGCTGTGCATCCTCTGCGTCATGGCCCCGCTGTGGCTGCTCAAGGGCGCCAGCATCTCGGTGTACCCTGCGCCCCAGAATCCACTGGTCAGCCTGTTGATCGACAGCGTCCACAGCTTCCTGCAATTGTTTACCAGCGTGGTGCTGTACCGTCTGTTCATGCTGATCGAAGCGACGCCCGGCAATCGCTGACGACACGGCGACGGCTCCGGGCTTGGGCCTGGGAACCGCTCTCGGGTATGCTCGGGATCACTTTTGCGTATCGCCCATAAGCCGAGCCATGACCCGTCTACTGCGCTACACCTTGCTGGGCCTGCTGTTGATCCTCAGCCTGGCCGCCCTTTCGATCTACGGCCTGACCTGGCGCCCCCAACCCCGGGAAGCCGTGCCAGTCAGTTGCAGCGCCAACGCGGCACCGCTGATGCCTGGCCAGGCCCTGAAGGTAATGACCTGGAACGTGCAGTTCCTGGCTGGCAAACGCTATGTGTTCTGGCATGACCTGGCCCAGGGCGACGACGAAAGCCCGACCCTTGAAGACATGGCCTTCAGCCTCGACGAAGTGGCACGGGTGATCCGTGACGAACAGCCGGACGTTGTGCTGCTCCAGGAATTGGACAACGGCGCCAAGGCCAGCGATTACCAGGACCAGCTCAAACTCTTGCACGAACGGCTGGCCGATCTCTATCCATGCACCACCAGCGCCTTCGACTGGAAGGCCGATTTCATCCCCCTCCCCCACATCTTCGGCAGCGTCGGCCGGCAGCTGGCGACGCTGAGCCGCTACCGCATCGACCACGCCGAACGGGTGCAACTGCCGGTGGCCGACGCCAACTTCGTCAGCCGGCAGTTCCAACCCAAAAATGCCCTGTTGGCGAGCACCCTGGCGCTGAGCGGCGGCGGTCAGTTGGTGGTGCTCAACACCCACCTGGAAAGGGCCACTGCACCAGACGAAACCCTGCCCAGCCAGGTCAGCGCCGTGTCCAAGGCGCTGGATAAACTCGAATCCTCCGGCACGCCATGGCTGATCGGTGGCGATTTCAACCTGCTGCCCCTGGGCCAGTATCGGCGCTTGCCTGCCGAACAGCGCACGCCCTACTCGGCCGACAGCCCGTTGCACCTGCTGTGGGACAAATACCCGATGATCCCCACCAACAACGAGGCCAGCGGCATCGACCGCGAACACTGGCTGACCCACTACCCCAACGACCCCGGCCTCAACGGCCCCGACCGCACCGTCGACTACCTGTTCTACAGCCCACGAATCAAACGGGTCGAAGCCCAGGTACGGCAGGACGATACCTTGCGCATCTCCGATCATTTGCCGGTGATTGCACGGTTTTTGTTGCCGGCAATGCCTTGAACGGAATTTCACCGTGACCGTAATCGTCCTGATCAACCCCGAGAATGACCCGCACTTGATCGCCGACTGTTTGATCAGCGCGGACGGTCCAGACAAACGCCAGTCGTTGTCCGTATGGATTCCTTCACTGGGGTTGATACCCACTGATTGGAATGATGATGGCGGACCATTTCATATCGCGCGCATGGGGCGAAAAACCTACATCCTGCCGAACAACAGCGGCATGCTCGCCTTTGCGGGGGATTGTCGATCGGCGTATGAATTCTGGGTGGCGCTTTCAAAGTCGATTGACATCAAGCTCGGCTACCAGCCCGATGCCATGATCGATACCAACACCATCGACCAGGTTCTATTGGGCATGAGCAGGACCGCGGGGGCATTTCACATACTGGGCGTTTTACTGGATGGAAAAGGTGGAAAGCACGCCTATATTCATCGCCCCGAAGCCATGATGACCACGCAGAATTTTGGAACCTGCTACCTCGCCGGCTCAGGGACAAATCATCTAAAGAGCCAGATCGAAACGGAAGACGAACGCTTCACTTCAATCGAGCAATGGCCTTGGGCACATATCTCCCCAACTGAAGAACTGGCGGAGTCCTTGTGTTCCAACATGCTGTATTACGAATCCGACATCCACAACGGACGCAAACCCAATACGCCTATCCATGACCGGTTCGGCGGATTTTATGAATGGTACAGCATTAAATCTGCCGGGATAAAACCCACGCCTCCCAGAATCGACTTGAATATCCTGGTCAAGGACGATGCCCTGTATCTGACCCGCCTCCATTTTTCCGAAAGCACTCACCCACCTTTGGATGACGCTGACTTCAAAGGGTCGCAAATCATCTTGAAGGTTTTGACGTTCTGCCTGAAAACAGAAGAATTTGACCCACATCGGCTGTTTGACAAACTGGCGTTCACATTCGAGCAGGTCGACGGCGTACTCATCGAGCGGTTCTTCAACCACTACGATAGAGATGCAAATTCGTCGCTATCGGACCCCAGAATTTCAGGCATCGTCCCAGCGGACGTCCTGCAACAGGACTTTGGACACGGCTTGCCGGTCAAGAGAGTTCGCCTGACCGTATCGGTCAACGGATACGCCGTTGTAAAGGGCGTGACCGAAAGCGACGAATCCCTCGCACCGGCGAGAATCCATTATGCCAACGGCCAGGTATCAGTGGCCTTCTCCGAAAAAACAGCTGTTTTGATTGCAGACATCGTCTCTAGGCATCTGAACTAGTATCTGTGATACCAGGCACTAGGCCTTACGCGGCTTGACCCGCGCCGTCGCCTCCGCCACCAGCGGATCATCCGGCCAGTAATGCTTGGGGTACCGCCCTTTCAGATCCTTCTTCACCTCGGCATAAGTGCTGCGCCAGAAGTTCGCCAAATCCTGGGTCACTTGCACCGGACGCCGTGCCGGTGACAGCAGGTGCAGCTTGACCACTTGCCGGCCGCCGGCGATGCGCGGCGTGTCGGCCAGGCCGAAGAGCTCCTGCAAGCGCACGGCCAGGACGGGAGGATGTTCGCTGTAGTCCAGGCGAATCGACGAGCCCGAGGGCACGCTCAAATGGTGCGGCGCCAGTTCATCCAGGCGTTGCGGCAACGGCCAGGGCAGCAGGTTACGGACAATGCTCGACAAGTCCAGGTTGGCGAAATGACTGAGACGCGAGACTCGTCCCAGGTACGGCATGAGCCAGTGCTCAAGGGTCTTCAACAAAGCTGTGTCGCTGACGTCTGGCCATTCGCTTTCGCCCTTGGCCTCCAGGTCCAGCCGACGCAGCAGCGCCACCCGCGCTTGCCATTGCCGCAGCTCCGGGGTCCAGGGCAGCAGCTCCAGCCCCTTGCGCCGCACCAGGTTCACCAGCGCCTGGCTGCGGGCTGATTCGTCCAGGCCGGTCAGCGGTTCACGGCTGAGGACCAGTTCGCCGACCTTGCGCTGGCGCTCGGCCCGCAGCACGCCTTCGCGCTCGTCCCAATCCAGTTGGTCCACCACGCGGACTTGCTCGGCCAGCACCGAATCGAACAGCGCCGGGTCGAAATCCGTCGCCAGGTAGATCCGCTCTTCGCGCTGGCCCTGACGGCTGCCCAGGTCGGCGATCACCAGCCAAGGCTGTTTCATCAAGCTGTCGGCCTCGGCGAACAACGCCGCTCGACCATTGGCCAGACGGTACTCCGCCCCACCGGGCCGCCGTTGCTGGGCGACGCGGTCCGGATAGGCCAGCGCCAGCAACGCGCCGAGCCAGCGCGGATGATCGGGATCGGCGACGGCTTCATCGGCCTTGCCTCGCAGGTAGCCACGATACTGCCGGGCCAATTGCCGCGCCCGCTGCACGCCGCCCTGAGTGCCGCGCGAGGCGCGCTCTTCGCCCGATAGCAGGACCAAACGACTGTGCAGGTCCGCGCCGGCACCGCGCAAAATGTCTCGCTCACCCAACAACGCGGCGACGTTGCACGCCATCTCCGCCAACCCCAGCGCCTGACCGCGCAGCAGCAGATGAGCGATGCGCGGATGCGCCGGCAGTTCGGCCATGGCCTGGCCGTGGCGGGTCAGTTGCTCACCGTCCAGCGCGCCCAGGCGTTGCAACAGATCCTGTGCCTGGGCATAGGCGGCGCTGGGCGGAACGTCGAGCCAAACCAATTGCTGCGGCGTCACGCCCCAGCGCCCCAATTGCAGGGCCAGCCCGGCCAGGTCCGCCGAAAGAATTTCCGCGCTGCCATAAGCGGCCAATTGTTCGTGTTGATCTTCGGACCACAAGCGGTAACACACCCCCGGCTCCAGGCGCCCGGCCCGACCAGCCCGCTGCGTGGCGCTGGCCCGGGAAATGCGCTGGGTGTCGAGGCGGGTCATGCCGCTGCCCGGATCGAAACGCGGCACCCGCGCCAGCCCGGCGTCGATCACCACCCGCACGCCGTTGATGGTCAAGCTGGTTTCGGCGATGTTGGTGGCCAGCACCACTTTTCGCTGACCGGGCGGCGCCGGGTCGATGGCGGCGCGCTGGGCGGCCAGATCGAGTTCGCCATGCAGCGGGCACAGCAACACGTTGCCGCCCTCGCCCAAGGCCTCGGCCAATTGTTGGTGGACGCGACGGATCTCCGCCTGCCCAGGCAGGAACACCAGCACGCTGCCGGTTTCGTCATGCAGCGCTTCCAGCACGGTCTGCACCAGCCGCGGCTCGATGAATTCACCGGGCTGGAACGGACGCCCCCAGCGCACCGTCACCGCAAACATGCGCCCTTCGCTGCGCAGGATCGGCGCATCGTCCAGCAACCCGGCCAGGCGTTCGCCTTCGAGGGTCGCCGACATCAGCAGGATTTTCAGTGGCTGGTCTTCGCGAAACAACTCCCGGCCGTTGAGGCTCAAGGCCAGGGCCAGGTCGGCGTCGAGACTGCGTTCGTGGAATTCGTCGAAGATCAGCAATCCCACGTCTTCCAGCGCCGGATCGTCCTGCAAGCGGCGGGTAAGGATGCCTTCGGTGACCACTTCGATGCGGGTCCTGGGACCGACCTTGCTGTCGAGACGAATCCGGTAGCCAACCGTCTCGCCGACTTTTTCCCCGAGCTCGCTGGCCAGGCGCTCGGCCGCTGCGCGCGCGGCCAGGCGCCGGGGTTCAAGCATCAGGATGGTCTGCCCGGCCAGCCAGGGCTCGTTCAGCAGGGCCAAGGGAACGCGGGTGGTTTTACCGGCGCCGGGCGGCGCTTCGAGCACGGCTTCATGGCGCGATGCCAAGGCCTGGCGCAGGGCGGGTAAAACTTCATCAATCGGCAAAGAAATCATGCTGGCTCCAAAACAGAGGGCCGAGTATAACGGCGAACTGTTTAGCGTGGTCTGGACTCCAACCAGCAACGCCTTTACCTGCTCAGGAGATTGTTATGCGTATTCCCTTTCGCGTGATCGGCGGCGTCCTGGTCGCCACCCTGCTGACCCAGATCAGCGCCTGCGGCTCGATCTTCTACCCTGACCGCCGCGGCCAGATCGACGGCAAGATCGACCCGGCCATCGCTGCGCTCGATGCCGTCGGCCTGCTGTTCTACATCATCCCCGGCCTGATCGCGTTCGCGGTGGACTTTGCCACCGGCGCCATCTATTTCGAACCGGGCAGAAGCGTCCAGATCGAGCCAGAGAAACTCAAGCCGGCCATCAACCCGGACGGCACCGTCAACAACCACAAGCTGCAGGCAATCCTGGAGCGCGAATTGGGCCGTAGCTTCCCGCTGGATGACCCACGCCTGATCCAGCATAAAGGCAGTGCGCAACAACTGGCTGCACTTGGGCTCAAACCAGCCGCGTGATGCGCGCCATAGAAGGAACGACCGCGCCATGACCACCGCAACCGAACATGCACGCCTGCTACGCCTGGCCACCCGGGCGTCGGTGGCCGTGGCGCTTATCCTGGTCGTTGCCAAGGCCCTGGCCTGGTGGCTGAGCGGTTCGGTGAGCATGCTCGCCGGCCTGACCGACTCGGCGCTGGATGGCGTCACCTCGCTGCTCAACCTGCTGGCGGTGCATTACGCGCTGCGCCCCGCCGACGATGATCATCGCTACGGACACGGCAAGGCCGAATCCCTGGCCGGCATGGCCCAGGCATTGTTCATCGGCGGCAGTGCCGTATTGATTGCCTTGCAGGCATTCGAGCGCCTGAAACAGCCCGTCCCAGTGGACGCGCCCTGGCTCAGCGTCGGCGTGATCGTGTTCTCCCTCGGGCTGACCCTGGCCTTGTTGGCGCTGCAACACCGGGTCGTCCAGGCCACCGGCTCCAACGCCGTGCGCGCCGACTCGCTGCACTATCGCTCCGACCTGCTGCTCAACGGCAGTATTTTGGTTGCCCTGGTGCTGGCCGGGTTTGGTTGGTATCAGCTCGACGCCTGGTTCGGCCTGGGCATCGCTGCGTACATTTTATGGAGCGCGGTGCAGATCGCCCGGGAAAGCTTCGCGGTACTGATGGACGAGGAATTGCCACCCGACGTCAGCCAGCACATGCTGGAACTGGCCTGTGCCGTGCCCGGCGTGCTGGGCGCCCACGACCTGCGCACGCGGATCTCCGGTAACCATTGGTTCGTGCAATTGCATTTGGAGTTGCCGGGCGATCTGACCCTGTCGGTCGCCCATGGCATCAGCGACCAGGCCGCCGACGCCATCCATCGCGCTTATCCAAAGGCCGAGGTGCTGGTGCATGCTGATCCAGTAAAGACAGCTGCAAGCGGCAAGCTTTAAGCGGCAAGCCGAATCGCGATCAGCTTTTACTTGCAGCTTGGAGCTTGGAGCTTGCAACTTGAAGCTGCTACTGAACCTGATACCCACGACTGCTCAAGCAACTGCCCTGGGCCTGGCGATAGGTCTGCACCACTTCCGGTGCTGGTGGGTAGGTGTAGTTGCGCGGATCGAAACCACTCTGCTGCACCGCAAAGCGATAGCAATCGTACCCGTCCTGATTGACCTGCTCGGGCGACTGGCCGTTGGCCGGGTAGGCCACTACATCATAGTTGTTGCCCTGGGGCTGGGGTTGCGGGTTGGCCACTGGCGGCTCGACCACGACGTAGTCCTGGGTATTGGCCTCGTAGATGTAATAGGCACCGGCGGCGAGGAAAAACAGCGAACTGCCGATCCATACTTCCCTGGCGTAATCCGGCAGGTAACGGGTGCGAATGCCCCGCGGCGGCTCGACCACTACATAGCGCGGACCTTGGGGGCGATACCAGTAGCCACCGGAGTAGAAATAATCCTGGCCGCGATAAGGCACGCGGTAGTTGCGATCCGGGAAGCGGTCGATCACATAACCCGGACGATACTGCGGGCCCGGACCCCAGCCATTGCCATGGCCGTCCGGCCGACCGGACCAGTGCTGGTCGGGGCGATTGTCATGACCTGGGCGCGGACCGCCATTGGGATAACCGTCGTTGCGGCGCGGAATGTCACGGTAATAACCCGGTTGCGGCTCCCGGGTCTGGTTCACGCTGTCGGGCCGGCCCTGGATCGGCAGATTGTTGCCAGGTTGCTGCGGCGGGCGGCCATAGCCATTGGGGTCTTGGGGCGAACGTTCATAATGCTGGCCCCCTCCCTGGTTTCGGGGCTGTGGCTGGACCTCGAACTGACGACTGTTGTCGCCGCGAATGATTTCGTTGCTCTGCGGCCGCTGCTGCCCCGAGTAACCCTGACCGTTGCCGCCGCGCCCTTCATGGCCGCGACCGCCGTCCGGACCACCAGGATTTTGCTGATCATCGGCCATTCCCTGCGCACTGACACTTGCCCACAACAGACCAACACCTGCCAAACGCCAGATGCGCGACTTCATGTTATTCCTCACAACGGTTCAGGGCCTGATGATAAGACTGGAGAACGCCCAGGCCGGTTCTGCAACAGGTTATCAGTCGCGGGGTTTATTTCGCAGGCATAAAAAAGGGAGACCCGTCGGCCTCCCCTTGAGAATTTCGTCCGTGCTCGACGCTTTTGACGTCGGCTCACCTCACGCCGTCTTCTGGACAGTGTGCAGCTCGGGGGTCTGCCGACACCGGTGGGTGCCGCGACCGCAGCCGGCCTGATTGGGCGGGCCGCACTGGACTGTTTGTCCGAGCAGTGATCTTGGTGATAAGGATAAGGGCCGGGCACCGACGGATGATTGCGAAGATTGCGTTAATAAACACCACTTGCGCAATTTTTAACCCCGGATAGATAATCCGCCGCAATTATCGAGATAAAGGCACGACCGATGAGCAAACTGGACCGCTATGACCTGAGCATTCTGGCGGAATTGCAGCGCGACGCGCGCATTTCCAATCAGGAGCTGGCCGAACGCATCGGCCTATCACCCTCCCCTTGTTCACGACGGGTCAAGCAGTTGGAGGACGACGGCTACATCACCCGTCAAGTCGCCCTGCTCGACCGCAAGCTGCTCGGCCTGAGCCTGACCGCCTACGTGCTGATCGGCATGGACCGCCACACCCCCGAGCGTTTCGAGAACTTCGAAGCGGCTATCCGCAACCTGCCGCAAGTGCTGGAGTGCAGCCTGGTGACGGGTATGGACGCGGACTACCAGCTCAAGGTGGTGGTGCCGGACATGGATCATTACCAGAAATTGCTGCTGGGGCACCTGACGCGTATCGATGGCGTCACCAGCGTGCGTTCGAGCTTTGTGCTGAACCAGGTGCTCAACAGCACCGAATTGCCGCTGACTCACCTGCGCAGCTGACCGCTTTTTTGTGGCGAGGGAGCTTGCTCCCGCTGGGTTGCGAAGCGACCCCAAGCTTCGGCCGTATTGCCTGTGGACCGGTTTGCGACTGCTGCGCAGTCGAGCGGGAGCAAGCTCCCTCGCCACAACGCGCCAGCCCAGCCGATGAATAGCTGCGACACACCGCCGCAGGCCAATCCCCGGCCCCCGTCCTGTGCCGTATACTCGCCCCGCCTTTTCAACCGCGCCCACGCCGGAGTGCCCGATGGATCCTGCTGTTTTCGAAGAGTGGATGATGACTGGCCTGGTCAGCATCCTGATCATTTTCATGGGTTTCATCGTCTGGGATCTGGCGAAGAAGTCCAAGGCCGGGCGTTTCGGCTCGTTCATCCTGTTTTTCGTGCTGGGCCTGGGCGTGGCCGCGTTCGTCATCAAGAGCGTGGTGATCGGCCTGATCGAGTCCGGGGCCTTATAAGCGCGCTGGCACTTCCTTCCACTGGCCTTGATCGAGCCCTTCGATTGTCCAGTCACCGATCCTGACCCGCACCAGGCGCAGTGTCGGCAAGCCCACCGCCGCAGTCATGCGCCGTACCTGGCGGTTACGCCCCTCGCGTATCACCAATTCCACCCAACTGGTGGGCACGCTTTTTCGAAAGCGCACCGGCGGGTTGCGCGGCCACAGTTGCGGTTCGTCCAGTTGGCGCGCCTCGGCTGGCAAGGTCATGCCATCGTTCAGTTCCACCCCATCACGCAAACGCTGCAACTGCTCGGCACTCGGCTCACCCTCCACCTGCACCCAATAGGTCTTGGCCAGTTTGTGCTTGGGATCGGCGATACGCGCCTGCAATTGCCCGTCATTGGTGAGCAACAGCAACCCTTCGCTGTCGCGGTCCAATCGTCCGGCCGGGTAGATACCAGGCACGTCGATAAAATCCTTGAGCGTCGCCCGCCCCTCGCCGTCACTGAATTGCGTCAGCACATCGAAAGGTTTGTTGAACAGGATCAGCTTCGGCTCGGCCGGCGGCGCCTTGGCCACCCGGCGCGGGGCGGTTGCTGGAGGCTTCACGCCAGGGCGGCGGGACATGGGGCGAGGTGGACGGGGCATGGCGGCACGAGATCCAGCGGTCAGGGCCGCTAATGCTAGTGGCCTGACCGCTAAATGACCACCGCCGAATCAGCGGAACGGCGGCTCGTCGAAGCTGCGCAGCTTGCGCGAATGCAACGAATTGAGCTCGGTGCGCAGCAGATCCAGCGCGGCGATGCCGATCTTCAGGTGCTGGTTGACCGCCCGCTCATAGAACGCGTTGGCCGAACCCGGCAGCTTGATCTCGCTGTGCAGCGGTTTGTCCGAAACGCAAAGCAAGGTGCCATACGGCACCCGCAGGCGATAGCCTTGGGCGGCGATGGTGCCGCTTTCCATGTCCACCGCCACGGCGCGGGACAGGTTGATCAACGGACGCTCCTGGGCCCAGCGCAGCTCCCAGTTGCGGTCGTCATAGGTCAGCACGGTGCCGGTGCGCAGGCGCTTTTTCAGCTCATCGCCCTTTTCACCTGTGACGTTCGCTGCCGCCTGTTGCAGCGCCATTTGCACTTCGGCCAGGGCCGGGATTGGAATGTTCGGCGGCACCACCCGGTCGAGGATCCCGTCGCGGCGCATATAGGCGTGGGCCAGCACGTAGTCGCCAATGGTCTGGGACTGCCGCAGCCCGCCGCAGTGGCCGATCATCAGCCAGCAATGCGGTCGCAGCACGGCCAGGTGGTCGGTGATGTTCTTGGCGTTGGACGGGCCGACGCCGATGTTCACCAGGGTCACCCCATGGCCATCGCTGGCTTGCAGGTGATAAGCGGGCATCTGATAGCGGTGCCAGACCACGCCAGCGGCGATGGCCGACGCTTCGCTGTGATCCATGTTCTTGTCGATGATCACGTTGCCCGGCAGGACCATGCGCACGAAGCGCGGGTCGCTGCGCAGTTGCTCCAGGCCATGGACGATGAACTGGTCGACATAGCGATGGTAGTTGGTCAGCAGGATCCATGGCTGCACGTGGCGCCAGTCGCTACCGGTGTAATGCACCAGCCGGCGCAGGGAAAAATCCACCCGGGCAGCGTCGAACAGCGCCAGGGGCAGCGGGTCGGTGTTTTCCCAGTCGTAGAGGCCGTCGGCGATGCCATCGGTGGCGGCGGACAGGTCGGTGCTGGGGAATACCCGCGCCAGCACTGCAGCGGTCACGCCGGAACCGGCCAGTTCGTCGCCCTGCTCCACCACGTATGGGTAGGGAATGTTCTGCTCGCTGACGCCCACTTCCACCGTGACGGTAAAGTCGTGCATCAGCGGGACCAACTGCTCCAGCAGGTATTTACGGAACGCGGCCGGGTGGGTGACGGTGACGCTGTAGGTGCCCGGCAGCTGGACCTTGGCGTAGGCGCGCGTGGTTTGCGGGACTTCGCCGTGGCAGTGATAGGTCAGGCGCAGGGCCGGATACCGAAACAAAGCCCGTTGCTCGGCGTCGGGCTCGACACGGTCCTTGAGGTAGCGCATCAGCGCCTGGTTCAACGCAGTGGTCGCACGCTCGTGCAGGGCCGCCAGACGATCCACGGCTTGTTCGGCGGTTTGAACGACAATAAACGCTTCGGTCACGATCAGCTTCCTGTGTTCTGACTTGCAAGCCTTCATCTTGCCTGCATCGCCGCCCGACGGGAACAGTGGCGTAGTGGGTATTCTCGGAGTCATGAAAACCTGTGGGAGCGGGCTTGCCCGCGAAGGCGTCGGCACATCCAGCCTCTTCGGCGGCTGGCACACCGCTTCGCGAGCAAGCCCGCTCCCACAGGATTCTGTGTTGGCCGTAGCCTGCCTAGAATCCGTGGGGGGTAGAGCGCGCCACGATCGCCTCGACATTCAGGCCCCGGGGCAAGGCGCCGTAGGCCCGACCAGCCGAGCCAAGGCGGCTGGCGATAAAGGCATCGCTGACATCGCTGTTGCCCGCTTCGAGCAACAGCTTGGCCTGCAAGGCCAGCGCAATGTCTTCGGTCAATTGCCGGGCGCGGTACTGGATGTCGTCGGTGTCCTTGAACGCTGCCTGCAACCGGTCGATGTGGCTGGCCAGGCGCTTGTCGCCGTGGCCATCGCCCAGTTCGCTGAACAGCACTTCCAGGACGCCGGGCTCCTTGGACAACGCCCGCAGCACATCCAGGCATTGCACGTTGCCCGAGCCTTCCCACGTCGAATTGACCGGCGCTTCGCGATACAAACGGGGCAAGATGCTGTCCTCGACGTAGCCCGCACCGCCCATGCATTCGGCGGCTTCGTTGATCATCGCGGGGGCGCGCTTGCAGATCCAGTATTTGCCGACCGCCGTCACCAGCCGGGCGAACTTGGCCTCGTGCTCGTCGCTCAAGTGATCCAACGCCCGGCCCATGCGCAGGCTCAAGGCCAGCGCGGATTCGCTTTCCAGCGCCAGGTCGGCCAAAACGTTCTGCATCAGCGGTTGCTCACTCAACAGCTTGCCGCCGACCTTGCGGTGCGCACAGTGGTGACTGGCCTGGGTCAGCGCCTGGCGCATCAGAGCGCTGGAGCCGACCATGCAATCGAAGCGGGTCATGGCGACCATCTCGATGATCGTCGGCACACCGCGCCCCTCTTCGCCGATCATCCAGGCCAGTGCGCCGCGGAACTCGACTTCGCTGGAGGCATTGGAGCAGTTGCCCAGCTTGTTTTTCAGCCGCTGGATGTAGAACTGGTTGCGCGTGTCGTCGGGGCGGTGGCGCGGCAGCAGGAAACAGGTCAGGCCCTTGTCGGTCTGGGCCAGCGTGAGGAAGGCGTCGCACATCGGCGCCGAACAGAACCACTTGTGGCCCACCAGTTCATAGGCCTGGCCCGGACCGCTGGCGCCCACCGGGAAAGCCTTGGTGGTGTTGGCCCGCACATCGGTGCCGCCCTGTTTCTCGGTCATTGCCATGCCCAGGGTGACCCCGGCCTTGTGGGCCATGCCGACATTGCGCGGATCGTACTCGGTGGCCAACACCTTCGGCAGCCAGCGCTCGGCCAGGTCAGGCTGCAAGCGCAGGGCTGGCACGCTGGCGAAGGTCATGGTCAGCGGGCAACCGGTGCCGGCCTCCGCCTGGCTGTGCAGGTACGTCATGGACGCTCGGGCAACGTGCGCCCCCGGTTGGGGATGAGCCCAAGGCAAACTGGGCAAGCCGTGCTCGACAGCGGCACGCATCAACTGGTGATAAGCGGGATGGAATTCCACCAGGTCGATGCGATGGCCGTAGCGGTCATGGCTGGAAAATACCGGCTTGTTCTGGTTGGCCAGGAACCCCGCTTCCATCAGCGGCCCGCCGGCCAGCGCGCCATACGCATCGATCCGCGCCTGCGCCCAGCCTGCACCGAAACGCTGCGACCATTGTTGCAGGGGCAGGTCGATTCGGTACAGGTTGGCGCCATCCAGGGGGGGCGGCTGATTGGTGACGTCGTGGGTTTCAGCGAACTGGTGCAGGTTCATGACGGGGCTCCTCGATCGGCCAGCAGGGATTCAGTTAAGCATCGCCTCCAGGCCGAACAAAGTGTCATATACGCCTAAATATCGGCGCTTTCACCCTGTTTCGGACACAGCACCCGCCGCTGGAGCATCACCTGCAATGCTTCGAATTTCACCGGTTTGCTCAGGTAATCGACCAAGGCGCCCGACGGGCAGCATTCCTGCCCCAGGTTCGGACTCACCACCAGCACCGGCAGGTCTTCGCAGCCGGGCAGCGCGCGGATTTGGCAGCAGACCGAGACACCGTCCAACGGCGCCGACTGACAATCGAGCAGCACCGCGTCGACGCTCTCGCAATGCAACAGCTCCAAGGCCGCGCGGACGCTGTCAGCGCTGCGCACTCGGTAGCCGAGCTTGAGCAACATGCCGCGCATGACCAACTGATCGACGCTGTTGTCATCGACTAGCAGCACCGTGCAATCCTCGGGCAGGCGCGAGTCTTGGCGGCTGCCGAAGGAAAACGTCGTGGGCACGGCCGCCGGCAAGGCAACGTCGAATTCGACATCCAGTTGGAAACGGCTGCCGCGACCGGGCTCGGAGGTATGGGTCAGACGCCCGCCCAACAGCTCCACCAGTTGTCGGCAGATCGCCAGGCCGACCCCAAGGCCGCCGTACTCGCGGGTCATCGAGCCGTCGAGCTGGAAGAAACGCTGGTACAGGGTCGCCTCCCCAAGGTCGGTGAAGCCGATACCGGTGTCGATCACCGCGAAAGACAGCGCCAGCCGATCCAGCTCCGTCGGCTTTGCGCTGACCCGCAGCGCCAGGCCGCCCACGCGGGTGAACTTGATGGCGTTGTCCAGCAGGCACTCCAGGCACTGGGCCAGTTTGCCGCTGTCGCCCAGCAACCGGTCCGCCAAGCCCGGGGCCACATCCACTTTGAAATCCAGGCCCTTCGCCGCAGCGTTGGCACCGAACTGCATCTGCAGGGCATCGATCACCCCGCGCAGGCTGAACGGTGCCGGGTGGACCTTGAGCTTGCCCGCCTGCAATTCGGTGAGGGTCAGCATGCCGTTGACCATGCGCATCATGTCCCGCGCCGAACCGGCAGCGGTCTGCTGGTACTGGGTCAGTTCGTCGTCCATCTCGACGGTTTCCATCAGCTCCAACGAACCGATCACGCCATTCATTGGCGTGCGCAGTTCGTGGGTCAGGGTGGCGAGGAATTCGTCCTTCAGCTTGTTGCCTTGGGCCAGTTGCTGGTTGAGCACTTCCAGTGTCTGTCCGGCATCGAACAAGGTCTGGGCCTGCTGCTCGCGCATGGCATTGATGCGGTCGGCCAGTGCCAGGGACAACAGCGCCACCTCGATGGCCGAGCCGATCTGGCTGGCGTACATGGTCAGGAATACGTTCGGCAGATAACCGAGCACCATCAGCGTGTTGACGATGCCCCCCAACAGAAACGCCGACCAGGCAATGATGAAATAACGCGCTACCCGCAAGCCACGCCACCAGGCAAACAGCCCGGCGGTAAAAATCACCACCGTGAACACCAGCGCCAGCAGCGTCGCCAGGCGCAGCGCCAGGGCATAGCTGGTCATCAGCGACAGCCCGACCACCACGGCGCTATAGGCGATCAACGCCAGCAACAGGCGATCCAGCCAGCGGCTATGCTGGGCCGTTTGCAGGAAGCTGCGGGCGAACTGGCTGCCAAACAGGCCCGCGCAACCGATGAAGAACGGGGTCGCGGCGTTGGCCCACCAGGGGTTGTCCGGCCAGAAATATTCCACGGCCGCGCCGTTGACCGATAACTGGTACAGGCCGAACGAGGCGATATAGACGATGTAGTAAAGGTAGCTGGTGTCCCGCACGCTCAGGTAGATGAACAGGTTATAGACCAGCATGCCCAGCAACACGCCGTAGATGATCCCCAGCACATACAGGCGCAACGGCTGTTGTTCGAGGTACGCGGTGCTCGACCACAGCGTCAACGGTGCCTGGATCGAACCCTGGCTTTGCAGGCGCAGGTACAGGGTCTGTTGCTGCTCGGGCTTGAAAGCCAGGCTGAACAGGTAATTGTTCTGGCGAATCTCGCGGCTGGCGAACGGCAGCGCATCGCCGGTCTGGCGAACCAGGCGATACGCGCCCCCGGCATCGGGCAGGTACAGGTCGAGATGGTCGAGTGGCGGATACGCCAGTTCCAGCAGCCAGGTGCGCTGGGCATCCGGATTGCCGGGGCGGTAGTGCAGGTCGATTTTCAGCCAGAACACTGACCGCGAATAACCGGCATTCAGCGTAGCTTTGTCGTGGGGCTTGAAAGCGCCCGCCGAGGCCTGAGCCAGCACATCGTCGATGGTGGCCGTGCCGTTCGCATCTTCCAGCACTTGCAGGGCATGGCCCAAGGGCAGGCTTTGGGTGAACTCATCAAATTCGAGGGCACTTGCCAGAGGGGACAAGCACAGCAGCAACATCAGCAAATAGCGCATTTAAGCCCCAGCGTGGCCTGTCCGGTTGAGTCAGGAAGCCCCCCATTCCCTGAGTAGACGTAAAACCGGCATTACCTGTTATTGGTTGGATCCATGTCTAGCATAGCCGCTGATGGCCAAATTGCACCATTGAAATTTTTCCTACAGAAGGCTCTAGAACGGGCGTTTCAGAGCAAACCATTGAGATAGAGCTGTTCCATTGGTCAGGTCGGCGACTCGCGGGTCATTGTGGCGAGGGAGCTTGCTCCCGCTGGAGTGCGAAGCGCTCCCAAAAACCGGGGCCGCTTTGAAGCCCAGCGGGAGCAAGCTCCCTCGCCACAAAAGCACTCACCAGCAAGCCACTCAGTACAAAACCCTCAGCGTCCGAGCACCGATAAAACAGGTTTGGTGGTAAGCTCGCGCACCATGAATATCTACAGCTCTCGCCCCGTTGTCCTCTGTCTCTCCGGCCACGATCCCAGTGGTGGCGCCGGCTTGCAGGCAGATATCGAAGCCCTGCTCGCCCAGGGCTGTCATGCCGCCCCTGCGGTGACCGCATTGACCGTGCAGGACACGGTCAATGTCAGTGATTTCCGCGTACTCGATCGGGAGTGGGTCCTGGCGCAAGCCAACGCCGTGCTCAACGATTCGCAGGTCGCGGCGGTCAAGCTGGGGATGCTCGGCTCGCTGGAAATGGTCGACACCGTCGTCGAACTGCTCCAGGCGCACCCGCACCTGCCCATGGTCTGCGACCCAGTGCTGCGCGCCGGTGGCGGCGGGCGACTGGGCAAGGATGAAGTCGGCTACGCCATGCGCGAACGCCTCTTGCCCCTGGCCATCATCGCCACCCCCAACCTGCCTGAAGCGCGCATTCTTGCCGAACTGCCCGAGGGCAGCGCCGATGAGTGCGCCGAAAAATTGCTGCCCTTCGTCAAGCACCTGTTGATCACCGGTGGCCACGGCGACGAACATGAAGTCCATAATCGCCTGTACAGCCGCGACGGCCGCCGCGAAACGTTTACCTGCCAACGCCTGCCCGGCAGCTACCACGGTTCCGGCTGCACCCTCGCCAGCGCCCTCGCCGGGCGGCTGGCCCAGGGCGAACAGCTCGCCAGCGCCGTCAAGACGGCACTGGATTACACCTGGCGCACCCTGCGCGACGCCGAACAACTGGGCCAAGGCCAGTTCGTACCGCGTCGCCTGCCGCTGGATTTCTGCTCGTAGCACCGGAGGCCTGTGGAATGAAATTACGTGGCCTTTACGCCATCACCGATAGCCAACTGCTGGCCGGCAAGTTCCTCGCATATGTAGAAGCCGCGCTGGAAGGTGGCGTGACCCTGTTGCAGTACCGCGATAAAAGCAGCGACGAGGCCCGGCGTCTGCGCGAAGCCGAAGCGCTGCGCAACCTGTGCGAGCGCTACAAGACCCAGTTGATCATCAACGACGATGCCGAATTGGCCGCACGCCTGGGCGTCGGCGTTCACCTGGGCCAGACCGATGGACCGTTGGCGCCGGTGCGTGCCCTGCTCGGGCGCCAGGCGATCATCGGTTCCACCTGCCACGCCAGCCTGGAATTGGCCGAGCAGGCCGCCGCCGAAGGGGCCAGCTACGTCGCGTTCGGGCGCTTCTTCACTTCAAACACCAAGCCCGGCGCGCCCAGCGCAAACCTTGAACTGCTGGAACAGGCCCATATCAAACTGCATGTGCCGGTTTGCGCCATCGGCGGTATCACCCTGGACAACGCCGCCCCGCTGGTGGCCCACGGTGTCGACCTGCTGGCCGTGGTCCACGGCCTGTTCGGCGCCGACAGCACGGGGGAAGTGACGCGCCGCGCTCGCGCCTTCAACGCCCTGTTGCAGATCAAATAGACTTTTTCCGTTTTCGAGAGCCCAACCATGTCCCGTTCCGAAACCCTGTTTGCCAACGCCCAGAAACACATCCCCGGCGGCGTGAACTCGCCCGTTCGTGCATTCAAGAGCGTCGGCGGCACCCCGCTGTTCTTCAAGCACGCCGAAGGCGCCTACGTCACCGATGAAGACGACAAGCGCTATGTGGACTACGTGGGCTCGTGGGGTCCGATGATCCTCGGCCACAGCCATCCCGACGTATTGGATGCGGTGCGCAATCAACTGCAACACGGTCTGTCCTACGGCGCCCCGACCGCCATGGAAACCGAAATGGCTGACCTCGTCTGCTCGATCGTGCCGTCGATGGAAATGGTGCGCATGGTCAGTTCCGGCACCGAGGCGACCATGAGCGCGATCCGCCTGGCGCGAGGCTTCACCGGTCGCGACAGCATCATCAAGTTCGAAGGCTGCTACCACGGCCACTCCGACAGCCTGCTGGTCAAGGCCGGCTCTGGCGCCCTGACCCAAGGTGTGCCGAGTTCGGCCGGTGTACCGGCAGCGTTCGCCAAACACACCCTGACCCTGCCGTTCAACGATCTTGAAGAAGTCGAGAAGCTGCTCGGCGAAGTCGGTCAGGAAGTGGCGTGCATCATCGTTGAGCCGGTGGCTGGCAACATGAACTGCGTGCCTCCGGCGCCGGGCTTTCTCGAAGGCCTGCGCAGCCTGTGCGACCAACATGGCGTGGTGTTGATTTTCGACGAAGTGATGACCGGTTTCCGCGTAGCCCTTGGTGGCGCCCAGGCCCACTACGGCGTAACACCGGACTTGAGCACCTTCGGCAAGATCATCGGCGGCGGCATGCCGGTCGGCTGCTTCGGCGGCAAGCGCGCCATCATGGAGTGCATCGCGCCGCTGGGCCCGGTCTACCAGGCCGGCACGCTGTCGGGTAATCCGCTGGCCATGGCCGCCGGCCTGACCACCCTGCGCCTGATCAGCCGCCCGGGCTTCCATGCCGAGCTGACCGACTACACCACCCGCCTGCTCGATGGCTTGCAGGTCCGTGCCGACGCGGCCGGCATTCCCTTCGTGACCACCCAGGCCGGTGGCATGTTCGGCCTGTATTTCAGTGGCGCCGATGACATCGTGACCTTCGAAGACGTAATGGCCAGCGACGCCGATCGCTTCAAGCGCTTCTTCCATCTGATGCTCGACGGTGGCGTTTACCTGGCACCGAGCGCATTCGAAGCCGGGTTCACCTCTATCGCCCATGGTGAGGCCGAGCTGAAAATCACCCTCGATGCGGCCGAGCGCGCCTTCGCTGCCCTGAAGTAAGCTTGTGGATAACTGACGCTGGCTGACACCGGCGTCAGTTATTACTGACAACCGTCCGCCCTTTTCCTACGTATTTATCCGTGAAGCGGTTGCTGGCGTTCCCCCGCAGCAGAAAAACGAGTAAAGACTTTGTAAGGATGGCCCCGCTTATTTCATAATGCGCGCTTATTGGATCCCCCGGAGGGTCCGCGCGCCCCTCAGAGGTAAGTCGATTCCCATGAACCGCACCGGCCGCACCCTTGCCTTGGGCTGCCTGTTGCTCCTTCAGCCCCTGCTGGCGAATGCCCAGGCAGGCGGCAACTCGTTGTTGATCCCGGCGCTGGGCCGTTGCACGCTCAATACCCAGCCACAAGATCTCGCACCGGCACTCGACGCCTGTCAAAAAGCGGCGGACGCGGGTGATGCACAAGCGCAATACGAGTTGGGTGAGTTCTACTACGAAGGCAAGGCTGCGCCGCGCGACCTCAAGCTGGCCCTCAGCTATTTCGAAAAAGCCTCGCTACAAGGCCATGCCCAAGCGCAGTTCAAGCTCGGTGGCATGTTCTTTCATGGCGAAGGTGTACCCGCCAATAACGTCCAGGCCTACATCGTGTTGAAGATGGCGGCGGTCAACGGCGCCGAAGAGGCCCTGGACACCGCCGACGAAGTCGCCGAGCAAATGCCCCGTGACGAACTGGAAGTCGCCACCCAGGTGCTAGGGCAGATCTTTCGCAAATACTTGATGGAATTGCAGAACGCCGACGGGCGCACGCCTTTTTCGCCGCTGCCCTGAATCCGGCCCACCCGAAAACTATTGTGGCGAGGGAGCTTGCTCCCGCTGGGCTGCGCAGCGGCCCCAAGATTTTTGGGAGCGCTTCGCACTCCAGCGGGAGCAAGCTCCCTCGCCACAGGGGCTACTTCTCAGGCATCGGCATCGGAAACGGCATCACATTGCCGACCGCGCCGCGGGCTTCGCTGATTTTCGGAGTGCCCAGGCGCTCGACTTCGTCGATTCGCACGATCGAGTGCATCGGCACGAAGCTGCGCACCACGCCTTCGAACTGCGCCTTGAGCTTTTCTTCGCTCGGGTCGACGACCACTTGTGTGCGCTCGCCAAAGACGAACTCTTCCACTTCCAGGAAACCCCACAGATCACTCTGATAGATCTGCTTGGCATACATTTCGAATACCTGGCCCTGGTTGAGGAAAATCACCTTGTAGATTGGAGCTTCACGTTTGGTCATGGCTGGCGAAACACATCGGCGGGTAAAAATGAGGGCGCGAACTATAGCATAGCCACTGCTCGCACAGCGGTAGGAACCGGGGGACTTGTTCCCTATAATGCGCGGTTCTTTGAATCACGTGATGATCCCGTCCATGGCCAAGAAGCTTTACATCGAAACCCACGGTTGCCAGATGAACGAGTACGACAGCTCGCGCATGGTCGACCTGCTGGGTGAACACCAGGCCCTGGAAGTCACCGCTCGCGCTGAAGACGCCGACGTGATCCTGCTCAACACCTGCTCGATCCGCGAGCGCGCCCAGGACCGGGTGTACTCGCAACTGGGCCGCTGGCGCGAACTGAAACTGGCCAACCCGGAAATGGTCATCGCCGTGGGCGGTTGCGTGGCCAGCCAGGAAGGCGCCGCCATTCGTGATCGCGCGCCCTACGTGGATGTGGTCTTCGGCCCGCAGACCTTGCACCGCCTGCCGGAGATGATCGACGCGGCGCGCATGACCAAGTTGCCGCAGGTGGACGTTTCGTTCCCGGAAATCGAGAAATTCGACCACCTGCCCGAGCCGCGCATCGACGGCCCGAGCGCCTACGTGTCGGTGATGGAAGGCTGCAGCAAGTACTGCACGTTCTGCGTGGTGCCCTACACCCGCGGCGAAGAAGTCAGCCGGCCGTTCGACGATGTGCTCGCCGAGATCATCCACCTGGCGGAAAACGGCGTGCGCGAAGTGACCCTGCTGGGGCAGAACGTCAACGGTTATCGCGGCCTGACCCATGACGGGCGCCTGGCGGACCTGGCCGAACTGATCCGTGTGGTGGCGGCAGTCGATGGCATCGACCGCATCCGCTACACCACCTCGCACCCCCTGGAGTTCTCCGACAGCCTGATCCAGGCCCACGCCGAAGTCCCCCAGTTGGTCAAGCACCTGCACCTGCCGGTGCAATCGGGTTCCGACCGGATCCTCGCGGCCATGAAGCGCAACCACACGGCCCTGGAATACAAATCCAAACTGCGCAAGCTGCGGGCAGCGGTGCCAGGTATTTGCATCAGTTCGGACTTTATCGTCGGTTTTCCCGGCGAAACCGAGAAAGATTTCCAGCAGACCATGAAGCTGATCGAAGACGTCGGCTTCGACTTTTCCTATTCCTTCGTCTACAGCCAACGCCCCGGGACTCCGGCGGCCGACCTGGCGGACGAAACACCGGAAGAAGTGAAAAAAGAACGGCTCAACGCCTTGCAGCACCGTTTGAATCAGCAAGGTTTCGAGATCAGCCGACAAATGGTCGGTTCCGTCCAGCGGATCCTGGTGACCGATTACTCGAAAAAAGACCCGGGCGAACTGCAAGGTCGCACCGAAAACAACCGCATCGTCAATTTCCGTTGCGACACCCCGGCCTTGATCGGCCAGTTCGCCGACGTGCACATCGACGCCGCGCAACCGCACTCGCTGCGCGGTTCGTTGATCCAGTAACGACACAATCCCCCTGTGGGAGCGGGCTTGCTCGCGAAGGCGGTCTATCAGCCGACACATGCGCTGAATACAAGACCGTTTTCGCGAGCAAGCCCGCTCCCACAAAAGACCGCGCCGGTCGCCGGAACCAGATTCGCCTGTTTAAGACCTTTCGCACCCAGCCTACTGGCGTTATCCTTGGTTTCATCTCAATTGCCCCTGGGCGGCTAAAAACGACCTTGAACGCACCCATCGAACCACATCGCTTTATTCTCGAGCCCTTTGAGGCTCGCCGCTTCGCCAATCTGTGCGGGCAATTCGACGAGCACTTGCGCTTGATCGAACAGCGCCTGGCCATCGAGATCCGCAACCGCGGAAACCAGTTCGAATTGATCGGCGAACCCAAGCACACCACCTCCGCGGAAAACCTCCTGCGCCGCCTCTACCGGGAAACCAAGGGGAGCGAGCTGTCGCCGGACACCGTCCATCTGTTCCTGCAGGAATCGGCTGTCGAAGAACTCGACAACCCGGCGCCGTCGGAACCGGCCGTGGCCCTGCGTACCAAAAAAGGCATGATTCGCCCTCGCGGCTTGAATCAGCAGCGCTACGTGAAGGAAATCCTCGGCAACGACATCAACTTCGGCATCGGCCCGGCCGGTACCGGCAAGACCTACCTGGCCGTGGCCTGTGCGGTCGATGCGCTGGAGCGCGAACAGGTGCGCCGCATCCTGCTGGTGCGTCCGGCGGTCGAAGCGGGTGAAAAACTCGGTTTCCTGCCCGGCGACCTGGCCCAGAAGATCGACCCATACCTGCGCCCGCTCTATGACGCGCTGTACGAAATGCTCGGCTTCGAATACGTCGCCAAACTGATCGAGCGCCAGGTCATTGAGGTCGCACCGCTGGCCTACATGCGTGGCCGGACGCTGAACAACAGCTTCATCATCCTCGACGAAAGCCAGAACACCACCGTCGAGCAGATGAAAATGTTCCTGACTCGGATCGGTTTCGGCTCCACCGCCGTCATCACCGGCGACATCACCCAGGTCGATTTGCCTCGCGGCACCAAGTCCGGGCTGAACCATGTGATCCAGGTCCTCAAGGACGTGCCGGGCATCAGCTTCACGCACTTCATGCCCAAGGACGTGGTGCGCCACCCGTTGGTGCAGCGCATCGTCGAGGCCTACGAGCGCTTCGAGAATCGTGCGGACGAAGACGCGCCCGAAGGCAAAGGCAATCGCCACAATGCTTGAACTCGACCTGCAAGTGGCCTGCGAAAACGCCGCCCCCAGCGAAGCCCAGTTCCGCCAATGGTGCGAACTGGCCCTACGCCAGCGCAGCGCCGACTCGGAGCTGACGATCCGCCTGGTGGACGAGCCCGAAGGCCGCGAACTGAACCACACCTGGCGGCAGAAGGACTACGCCACCAACGTGTTGTCGTTTCCTGCCGACGTGCCCGATGAATTGCTCGACATCCCCCTGCTGGGCGACCTGGTGATCTGTGTCCCGGTGGTGGAGCGCGAGGCGGCTGAACAAAACAAGGCGCCCGAAGCCCATTGGGCCCATCTGGTCATTCACGGCTGCTTGCATCTATTGGGTTACGACCATATAGAAGATGACGAAGCCGAGGAAATGGAAGCACTGGAACGAACGTTGCTTGCAGAGCTGGGTCACCCCGATCCCTACGCCGGCGACGAACACTGATACATCAACCTGTAACGACAAAGGATTCAGAGTAATCGCTATGAGCGAAGATCGATCGAGCAACGGGCAGAAGTCATGGCTGGGCAAGCTCACCCAGGCTTTTGCCCATGAGCCGAAAAACCGCCAGGAGCTGCTGGAGCTGCTGCGCGATGCACACCAGAACAAACTGCTGGACAGCGAAGCGCTGGCCATCGTCGAAGGCGCCATCCAGGTCGCGGACCTGCAAGTGCGGGACATCATGGTCCCGCGCTCGCAGATGGTCAGCATCAAGGCGACCCAGACCCCTCGCGAATTCCTGCCCGCCGTGGTGGACTCCGCTCACTCGCGCTATCCGGTGGTCGGCGAGAGCCATGACGATGTCATGGGCGTGCTGCTGGCCAAGGACCTGCTGCCGCTGATCCTTCAGGAAAACGGCGACAGCTTCAACATCAAGGACCTGCTGCGCCCGGCCACCTTCGTGCCCGAGTCCAAGCGCCTGAACGTGTTGCTGCGGGAATTCCGTGCCAATCACAACCACATGGCCATCGTCATCGACGAATACGGCGGCGTGGCTGGCCTGGTCACTATCGAAGACGTGCTTGAGCAGATCGTCGGCGACATCGAAGACGAACACGACGTCGAAGAAGACAGCTACATCAAGCCATTGCCCAGCGGCGACTTCCTGATCAAGGCCCTGACGCCGATCGAGAACTTCAACGAGTTCTTCGACAGCGAATTCTCCGACGATGAGTTCGACACCGTTGGCGGCCTGGTGATGAGTGCTTTCGGGCACCTGCCCAAGCGCAACGAAACCACGGAAATCGGCTCCTGGCGCTTCCGCATCTTGAACGCCGACAGCCGTCGGATTCATCTGCTGCGCCTGTCTCCTATTGCCCGATAACCCCGCGAGCCCCGCTAAGGACAAAAATGCGCTGGATAACCCGCCCCGGCTGGCCCGGTAACCTGCTGGCCGTGGTGGCCGGTGCGATCACCACCCTGGCCCTGGCGCCATTCAACGTCTGGCCGGTGGCATTGCTCGCGGTCGGCTTGTTCTACGCTGGCCTGCGCGAGCTGTCGCCGCGCCAGGCCCTGGGCCGTGGCTGGTGTTTCGGATTTGGCCTGTTTGGCGCCGGCACCAGCTGGATCTACGTCAGCATTCACAACTTCGGCGGCGCCTCAGTGTTGCTCGCCGGGTTCTTGATGCTGTTGTTTGTCGCCGCCATCGCCTGGTTCTTCGCCCTGCCCGCCTGGTTGTGGGCGCGCTGGTTACGGCGTAATGAGGCACCACTGGCCGACGCCTTGGCGTTCGCCGCGCTGTGGCTGGGCCAGGAAGCCTTTCGTGGCTGGTTCCTCACTGGTTTTCCATGGCTTTATTCCGGTTACAGCCAGCTCGACGGCCCGTTGGCCGGCCTCGCGCCAGTGGGCGGAATGTGGCTGATTTCCTTCACCCTGGCCCTGACCGCCGCGCTGCTCTGCAACGCGCCGCGGCTGATCCGCAACGGGCGCAAAGGTTTTGTCGCCGCCGGCGTGATCCTGCTGATCGGCCCTTGGGTGGCCGGGATGGCATTGAAGGGCCACGCCTGGACCAGCCCTTCGGGCGAGCCACTGAGCGTCGCGGCGATCCAGGGCAACATCGAACAAAGCATGAAGTGGGATCCGGAACAGCTCAATGCGCAGTTGGCGCTGTACCGCGACATGAGCTTTGCCTCCAAGCGCGTCGACCTGTTGGTCTGGCCGGAAACCGCCGTACCGGTGCTCAAGGAGTCGGCCCAGGGCTACATCGACATGATGGGCAGCTTTGCCGCCGAGCGGCATTCGGCGCTGATCACCGGCGTGCCGATTCGCCAATTGGTGCGCCACGAGAAACGCTACTTCAACGGCATCACCGTGACCGGCGAAGGCGACGGTACTTACCTGAAGCAAAAACTCGTGCCGTTCGGTGAGTACGTACCGCTGCAGGACATCCTGCGCGGCCTGATCGCCTTCTTCGACCTGCCAATGTCCGACTTCGCCCGAGGCCCCGCCGACCAGCCGTTGCTGCAGGCCAAGGGTTACCAGATCGCGCCGTTCATCTGTTACGAAGTGGTCTACCCGGAATTCGCCGCCAGCCTCTCGGCCCGCAGCGACCTGCTGCTGACCATCAGCAACGACACCTGGTTCGGCACGTCCATCGGCCCGTTGCAGCACCTGCAGATGGCGCAAATGCGCGCCTTGGAAGCCGGTCGCTGGATGATCCGCGCCACCAACAATGGTGTCACCGGCCTGATCAACCCCTTCGGCCAGATCACCGCGCAGATCCCGCAATTCGAGCGCGGCGTCCTGTACGGCGAAGTGGTGCCGATGCACGACCTGACGCCTTATCTGCAATGGCGCTCGTGGCCGCTGATCATCCTGTGCGTGTTGCTGCTGGGCTGGGCGTTGATTGCGAGCCGGATGGCGAAGACGGTTTAAGGCCTTTTGGTCACTCTGTGGCGAGGGAGCTTGCTCCCGCTGGGGCGCGTAGCGGCCCTGTTTTTTGGATCGGCTGCGCAGCCCAGCGGGAGCAAGCTCCCTCGCCACGACGGTGTACGTCCGGTCCTTTCGTATTTCAGCGGTAGAACAGCGAATACCCCACCAGCCCCACCGCCTCATTCAACAACTGCCCCGACTGCCAGATCGACTTGAACTCCGGCATCCAGCCGCCCAGCGGCCGGGCGTTATCTGGCCCGAGGAAGCCCACCGGCGCCGGTACCACCTCGAATCCCGCTCGCTGGAAGCTCAAGACCGCCCGCGGCATGTGCCACGCCTGGGTGATCACCACGACACGCTTGATGCCCGCTGGCAGGAGTATCTCCGCGCTCATCTGGGCGTTTTCCCACGTCGTGCGGCTGCGCTCCTCCTGCCAACGGACGTCGACAGCAAAATCATCCTGCATCGAATCAGCCATCAGCCTCGCCTCGCTGGGCGGCGTGCCGTAGTGCAAGCCGCCGGAAGTCAGCACCGGTAACCCCGAGGCCTTGGCCAATCGCGCCGCGTACCGCTGGCGCTCCAAGCCGACACCGGTGGGCTGGTCGGTGCCCCAGGCCGGGTCACCCCGCTCGCGACCGGAACCCAGCACCACGATGGCATCGGCCCGTTGGGCCAGGGTCGCCCATTCACTGCGGGCCAACGGCGGCTCGCGCTCCAGGGCCTTGGCGCTCCACTGCACCACCACTGGCAGGCTCATCAGCCAGAAACCACCCAGCCCCACGACGAAACACAGGCGGGCCAGGCGCGGCCGGGAATTGCGCCACCACCAGGCAAGCGCCAGCAGCAGCAACAAAATGCCGGGGGGCAGTAATAGTTGTTTGATGAAATAGCGAAACGGCATCGGGCATCTCCATAGATGCCCGAAGCCTAAGTGGGTTGACGCAAAGCGACAACAGATTCGAAAAAGCCTTGAATCAAAAAAGTGACACGCGCGAATCCGGCGTTACTTGAACTGCAGTGACCGGACCTTGACCGCATCCTTGTCCGGCGTCCGGTCCTTGAGCCATACAACCTTGGCCGAACGGGGCGCATCGGTACGCTTTCCTGCCAGGGCCCCACTGGTGGGGGCCTGATGTCCGACCTGCTCGAGATAAGCCTCGACCAACTCGAACTCCGCGGGGGTAAGGCCTCGCAGCTCCAGCTCTGCCGGGCGTTCATCACGCAAGCGACCGGCGGTTCTTGCAGCGTCCAGGGCCACCCCGAGACGATCGATCAGTTTTTCGTACAACTCAGGTGTCGTTACTTTTCGCTGTGATTCAACCATCCCTCACCTCATTGAAGATAAGACTCACTCCCCAATGAGAAGCTTAGCTTCGCTGGGCAAACCGGCAGGACGCCGCGACAAACGGCCCTGAACGCCCGCCACCGCCATGGGTCGGCCCGGTCCGAGCGCAATCAGGGTTTCCCTCGGCAGAGCGCGGTCATGTATGCTACGGCGCTTCCTGTAACTCCACTTCCAGCTCCGCTGGGCATCGAAAACGCCGCATTCGGCGTCGTCTGCGTCCAGCATGGCAACGAAGAGGATTGGGCCACCCCATTCAGTACAAAAGTAGCCATGCACGAACTCTACCAGCCCCGTGAAATCGAAGCCGCCGCCCAGTCGTTCTGGGACGAGCAAAAGTCCTTTGAAGTCAGTGAACAGCCAGGCAAGGAGACTTACTACTGCCTGTCGATGTTCCCTTACCCCAGCGGCAAGCTACACATGGGGCACGTGCGCAACTACACCATCGGCGACGTGATCTCCCGCTACCAGCGCATGCAAGGCAAGAACGTCCTGCAACCGATGGGTTGGGACGCCTTCGGCATGCCGGCGGAAAACGCCGCGATGAAGAACAATGTGGCCCCTGCCAAGTGGACCTACGAAAACATCGCCTACATGAAGACCCAGCTGCGCAGCCTGGGCCTGGCGGTGGATTGGTCCCGCGAGGTCACCACCTGCAAGCCGGACTACTACCGCTGGGAACAATGGCTGTTCACCCGCCTGTTCGAAAAAGGCGTGATCTACCGCAAGAACGGCACCGTCAACTGGGACCCGGTGGACCAGACCGTGCTGGCCAACGAACAAGTGATCGACGGTCGCGGCTGGCGTTCCGGCGCGCTGATCGAGAAGCGCGAGATCCCGATGTACTACTTCAAGATCACCGCCTACGCGGATGAACTCCTGGAGAGCCTCGACGAGCTGACCGGCTGGCCCGAGCAGGTCAAGACCATGCAGCGCAACTGGATCGGCAAGTCCCGGGGCATGGAAGTGCAGTTTCCGTACGACGTCGCCTCCATTGGCGAAGCCGGCAACCTGAAGGTTTTCACCACCCGTCCGGACACCCTGATGGGCGCCACGTATGTCGCCGTGGCCGCTGAGCATCCGCTGGCGACCCTGGCCGCGCGCAACAACCCCGAGCTGCGGGCGTTCATCGCCGAATGCAAGGGCGGCAGCGTCGCCGAAGCCGATGTCGCCACCCAAGAGAAAAAAGGCCTGCCGACCTCGCTGTTCGTCGAACATCCGCTCACCGGCGAGAAACTGCCGGTATGGGTCGCCAACTACGTCCTGATGCACTACGGCGACGGCGCTGTCATGGCAGTACCCGCCCACGACGAGCGTGATTTCGAGTTCGCGCAAAAGTACAACCTGCCGGTCAAGGCCGTCGTACGCACCAGCGCCGGCGACCAGACCCCGGCGCCTTGGCAGGACGCCTACGGCGAACACGGCGAGTTGATCAACTCCGGTGAGTTCAACGGCCTGGATTTCGCCGGCGCGTTCGATGCCATCGAAGTCGCCCTGATCAAGAAGAACCTCGGTGCCTCCCGCACCCAATTCCGCCTGCGGGATTGGGGCATCAGCCGCCAGCGCTACTGGGGCTGCCCGATCCCGATCGTGCATTGCGATACGTGCGGTGACGTCCCGGTGCCGGAAGACCAACTGCCCGTGGTCCTGCCGGAAGACGTCATCCCCGACGGCGCTGGTTCGCCCCTGGCGCGCATGCCCGAGTTCTATGAGTGCAGCTGCCCGAAATGCGGCGCACCGGCCAAGCGTGAAACCGACACCATGGACACCTTCGTCGAGTCCTCCTGGTATTACGCTCGTTATGCCTCGCCACGCTATGAAGGCGGCCTGGTAGAAAAGTCCGCGGCGGACCACTGGTTGCCGGTGGACCAGTACATCGGCGGCATCGAACACGCCATTCTTCACCTGCTCTATGCGCGCTTCTTCCACAAGCTGATGCGCGACGAAGGCCTGGTGAGCTCCAACGAGCCGTTCAAGAACCTGCTGACCCAAGGCATGGTGATCGCCGAGACCTACTATCGTCGCGAAGCCAACGGTGCCTATACCTGGTTCAACCCGGCGGACGTCGAACTCGAACGCGACAGCAAGGCCAAGGTCATCAGTGCCAAGCTGATCGCAGACGGCCTGCCGGTGGAAATCGGCGGCACCGAGAAGATGGCCAAGTCGAAGAACAACGGCGTCGATCCACAATCGATGATCGACCAGTTCGGCGCTGACACCTGCCGCCTGTTCATGATGTTCGCCTCGCCACCGGACATGAGCGCCGAATGGTCCGACTCCGGCGTCGAGGGCTCGCACCGCTTCCTCAAGCGCGTCTGGCGCCTGGCCCAAGGCCACGTGACTCAGGGCCTGCCAGGCAAGCTGGACGTCGCAGGCCTGAACGACGAACAGAAAGCCATCCGTCGCGCCATCCACCTGGCAATCAAGCAGGCCAGCCATGACGTGGGCCAGAACCACAAATTCAACACCGCCATCGCCCAGGTGATGACGCTGATGAACGTCCTGGAAAAAGCTGCCCAGGTGACCGAGCAGGATCGCGCACTGGTTCACGAAGGCCTCGAAGCCGTGACGCTGCTGCTGGCTCCGATTACGCCGCACATCAGCCATGAGCTGTGGAATCGCTTGGGCCATGCTGACCCGGTGATCGATGCCGGCTGGCCGGTGGTGGACGAAAGCGCGCTGGTGCAGGACAGCCTGACCCTGGTCATCCAGGTCAACGGCAAACTGCGCGGCCAGATTGAGATGCCAGCTGCGGCCACTCGCGAAGAAGTCGAGGCCGCTGCACGGGCCAACGAAAACGTGTTGCGCTTCGTCGATGGCCTGACGATCCGCAAAGTGATCGTCGTGCCCGGCAAACTGGTCAACATCGTCGCAAGCTAATTGGATCGGGCGCCAGGCCACGGGTCTGGCGCCGAATTTATCCTGCCGGGTCGCACGGTCGACCCATAGGGTTTCAAGGGGAGCAACAAGATGATCAAACGTAATCTGCTGGTAGTGGGCCTGGCGGTCCTGTTGAGCGCCTGCGGCTTCCAGCTGCGTGGCACCGGCACCACCGAGCTGGCCATCAAGGAACTGGACCTCAGCGCACGGGACGCCTACGGCGAAACCGTGAAGATGCTGCGCCAGACCCTGGAGAACAGCGGCGTGAAAGTCTATAGCGGCGCGCCGTACAAGCTGGTGCTGACCAGTGAACAGCAAAGCCAGCGCAGCCTGAGCTACGCCGGTGCCGGTCGTTCGGCCGAGTACGAGCTGACCAACGTGCTGAACTATGAGATCCGCGGCAATAACAACCTGTCGTTGCTCGACGACAAGTTGCAAGTGCAGAAGGTCTACCTACACGACGGCAACAACATCACCGGTTCCGACCAGGAGTCCATCGAAGTGCGCGGCGAAATGCGCCGTGAACTGGTACAGCGCATGATGCTGCGCCTGCAACAGCTGAGCCCGGCCCAGCTGGAGCAGCTGCAACAGACGGCCAATGCCCGCGCCAAGGCTGAGGCCGACGCGCTGGAAGCGGCACGCAAGGCTGAGGCGGAAACCCCGCAACAGTCGCCGATGCAAATCCCGGCTGAATAAGCCTTGCGGGGCGCTCAAGCGCCCCGCTCGCCTGCCCTTATGAAGCTCGCCCCCGCCCAACTCGGTAAACACCTGCAAGGTGCCCTCGCGCCGATCTACATCATCAGCGGCGATGACCCGTTGCTGTGCCAGGAAGCCGCCGACGCCATCCGCAGCGCCGCACGCCAGCAAGGCTTCGACGAACGCCAGGTATTCGCCGCCGACGCCAGTTTCGACTGGGGCACCCTGCTGCAGGCGGGGGCAAGCATGTCGTTGTTCGCCGAGAAACGCCTGCTGGAACTGCGCCTGCCCTCCGGCAAGCCCGGTGACAAAGGTGCCGCCGCGCTGATCGAATACTGCTCGCGCCCAGCCGAAGATACGGTGCTGCTCATCAGCCTGCCGAAACTCGACGGCAGTGCGCAGAAGACCAAATGGGGCAAGGCCCTGGTTGAAGGCCCACAGACCCAGTTCGTGCAGATCTGGCCGGTGGACGTCAGCCAGTTGCCGAGCTGGATCCGCCAGCGCCTGTCCCAGGCCGGTCTCTCGGCCAGCCAGGACGCAGTAGAGCTGATCGCCGCCCGGGTCGAAGGCAACCTGTTGGCCGCCGCCCAGGAAATCGAAAAGCTCAAGCTGATGGCCGAGGGCGGGCAGATCACCGTGGAAACGGTCCAGGCCGCCGTGGCCGACAGTGCGCGCTTCGATGTCTTCGGGCTGACCGATGCAATCCTCAACGGCGAAGCCGCCCACGCCCTGCGCATGCTCGAAGGCCTGCGAGGCGAAGGCGTCGAGCCACCGGTTATCCTCTGGGCCCTGGCCCGGGAGCTGCGCCTGCTGGCCAACCTGTCGCTGCAATACAGCCAAGGCGTCCCGCTGGACAAAGCCTTCAGCCAAGCCCGTCCACCGGTATGGGACAAGCGCAAACCATTGATGAGCAAGGCCTTGCAACGCTATTCGGCGTCACGCTGGGCGCAATTGCTGCTCGAAGCCCAGCGCATCGATGCGCAGATCAAGGGCCAGGCCGCCGGTTCACCGTGGATGAGCCTCAGTCGGTTGTCGCTGTTGATGGCCGGCCAACGGCTGGCGTTGCCTGCTGAATAAACACTCTCTTCAGGCCAGAGGGCTTCTGTGCAGGGACTGGACAGCTGCCCAACTCTGCCCCATCATTTGCCCCGCAAAACCCACCCCACGAGAGAACCCAGCATGAGCAAGAAGCCATCCAAGCATGGCCCCAACAAGGCCAAGTCCATCATCGCCCAGCCCTTGTTCCGCAGCCGCCAGGAACGACCCAACAAGGGCAAAGGCAGCTACCGCCGCGAAGCCTTCCAGTCTGACAACTGGGAGGCTTCTTGCTTTGTGGCAGCTTGAAACACCCGGACAAGCCCTACACCCCTTTCGCATGATAAGGTCAGCACCTGATTTGTATTTCTGGACCCGTGCATGCCCTTTTGTCTTTCCCGTCGCTGGCCACTGCGCCAGATGATCGTTGCCGCAAGCGTCGCCCTGCTTGTCGCCTGCGCCGAAAAACCTACCGCCGCCGATGCCCAACCGCTCCAGACCGTCCCTGCCGTGACCGCGCCGGCCATCGTGCCGCCTGTGGTACCGAGCGGTGAAGACCTGGCCATTGCGCCCACCCAGACCTTCGCCGAATGGCAGGCCGGGTTTCGCAAGGAAGCATTGGCCGCCGGGATCCGCGCCGACCTGTTCGACCGTGCCTTTATCGGCGTCAGCCCGGACATGAGCGTGATCAAGGCCGACCGCAGCCAGCCGGAATTCACCCGGCCGGTGTGGGAATACCTCGACGGCGCGCTGTCACCGCTGCGCGTCAGCAAAGGCAAAGCCCTGCTGCAACAGAACGCGCAAATCCTGCAAAGCATCGAGCAGCGTTATGGCGTCGACCGCCAGGCATTGGTCGCGGTGTGGGGCATGGAAAGCAACTTCGGTCAATTCCAGGGTAACAAGTCGGTGATCAACTCCCTGGCGACCCTGGCGTACGAAGGCCGCCGCCCCGGTTTTGCCCAGGCGCAGCTGATCGCTGCGCTGCAAATCCTGCAGCAGGGCGATATCGCCCCAGAGAAAATGCTCGGTTCCTGGGCCGGCGCCATGGGCCAGACCCAATTCATTCCGACCACCTATAACACCCATGCGGTGGATTTCGACGGCGACGGGCGCCGTGACATCTGGGGCAGCTCCACCGACGCCCTGGCCTCGACCGCGCATTACCTGCAAAGCTCGGGCTGGCAACGCGGCCAACCGTGGGGGTTCGAGGTCTCGCTCAAGGAGGGCTTCGACTACACATTGGCCGATGGCACCCTCCGCAAGCCTGTGTCCGAATGGATACGACTGGGCGTTTCGGAATACGGCGGCTTACCCACAGCCCCCGATCAAGCACAGCTATCGGCGGCCCTGCTGTTGCCCGCCGGGCACCGCGGCCCCGCGTTCCTGGTGTTCGATAACTTCCGCGCCATCCTCAAGTACAACAACTCGTCCTCCTACGCCCTGGCGGTTGGCCTGTTGTCGCAACGTTTCGACGGTGGGGGGTTGGTCTACGGCCAATGGCCAAAAGACGACCTGCCCCTGAGCCGCAGCGAACGCATCGAGCTGCAAACTCTCCTGGGCAAGCATAACTACGACGCCGGCAACCCGGACGGCATCATCGGCGCCAACACGCGCAAGGCGATCCGCAGCGCCCAGCAGTCGTTCGGCTGGCCGGCGGATGGCTACCCGACGCACCAGTTGCTGGAAGGGCTGCGTAACCGCTAGATCGCCTTATGGCAGCTGACATCATCGCGAGCAGGCTCGCTCCCACAGTTGGACCGTACTCCTCTGAAGGAACGCGGTTCCCTGTGGGAGCGAGCCTGCTCGCGATGACAGACTTCCAGACAACGCATCACTAGCGGCTGACCACCACATCCTGCTCCAACACCAGCAGCTTTTCCCCCGCATCGAGCTTCACCAGCGCCCCCATGGGCAAGGTCAGGTTCGGATCGCAGTGCCCGCTGCGCCAGCCGGACAGCACCGGAATGCGCAATGGCTCGAAGGTCTGCTTGAGCAACCGGTTCAACGCCTCGATATCCACCCCAGCGATATCTCCCACCAACACGCCACGCAGCTTCGCCAACGTGCCGGCCAGGCGCAGTTGCGTCAGCAAGCGGTCGATGCGATACAGCGGTTCGTTGACGTCTTCGATGAACAGGATCACGCCCTCGGCGTCGATCTGATAAGGCGTGCCCATGGTCGCGGCAATCATCGATAGATTGCCCCCCAACAGGCGCCCCTGGGCGATGCCAGGTTCGACGGTGGTCAACGGGTATTCGGCGGGATGGTTCAGCGTGCTGCCGGCCTTTATTTGTCCACGCAGCATGTTGAAAAACGAGGTGACGGTGGGGGGTTCCTTGTCGCCCAGGAGATCGGCGTTGAGCAGCGGGCCGTGGAAGGTGACGAACCCGGCATAACGGCTGATGGCCAGGTGCAGGGCGGTGATGTCGCTGTAGCCGACGAAGGGCTTGGGGTTGCGTTTCAGGAGTTCGAAGTCGATGCGATCCAGCAGGCGTGGGGTGCCGTAGCCGCCGCGTAGGCAGATGATGGCTTTTATTTCTGGGTCGGCGAAGGCGGTGTGGAGGTCGTTGAGGCGTGCTTCGTCGGTGCCGGCGAGATAGCCGTTTTTTTCATAGACGCCTGGGAGGATTCGTAGGCCGTGGCCTCGTGCGTGCATCCATTGGATGGCTTTTTCTGTGTCCAGGGGGGCGGGACCGGCGGGGGCTATTACGGCGATCAGGCCCTCGGGGGGGAGTGCTGGGACGGAGTGATGTGGAGATAGGGTGTGGGTGGGGCGGACGGTCATCCATGCATCTCCCGGTTTGAGTCGTGCTTATGTGTGTATATCCGTTGCTGCGGTAACGGCTTCTTATGGTTCCGCTCTTACAGCGGGTCACTTTTGAAAAGCCTGCGCGGCCCGGCGAAAAGTAACCAAAACGCTCTTGCCCCACCACTCGGTGCCTCGCTAGGGCTCGGCATGCCCGAACGCAGGCATTGCTCCGTGGGCCGCCGCGAAGGGCCATCCATGGCCCAGCGCGGCTATCCCGGCATCCATGCCGGGATTCCCACTGCGCAATGCCTGCGTTCGGCCAGCGTGGTTTAACGGGGCGCCCAGATCAAGATCAAGATCCAAAGCAAAGCAAAGCAAAGCAAAGCAAAGCAAAGCAAGAGCCGAGCACTTCCAGCATCTATGTGGCTGAACCACCGCCATCGAGAGCAAGCTCGCTCTCACATGGAATTGCGGCTGTTCACAGCCTCTGCACACGACACAAAAACTTGTGGGAGCGGGCTTGCCCGCGAAGGCGTCGGCACATCCAACATCATCACAAACTGATACACCGCTTTCGCGAGCAAGCCCGCTCCCACAGGAGAAACGCGGTCCCCACCAAGAACCAGGTCGGCTCTAAGGCCGCCTCGCGAAGGACGTTGATCTGGGCGCCCCGTTAACCACGCTGGCCGAACGCAGGCATTGCGCAGTGGGCACCTCGGCATGGATGCCGAGGTAGCCGCGCTGGGCCATGGATGGCCCTTCGCGGCGGGCCCACGGAGCAATGCCGGAGTGAGGGCACACCGAGCCTAAGCGAGGTGCCGAGTGGTGGGGCAGGAGCGTTTTGGTTACTTTTCGCCGGGCCGCGCAGGCTCTTCAAAAGTGACCCGCTGTAAGAGCGGAACCCTAAGCAGCCGTTACCGCAGCAACGGATATTCACACCACCCCAAAACCACCACCCAACAAAAAATCAGGCCCCCAGCAGCTCAGCCTTAACCAACTTAGCCTGCTCATCCGCATGATACGAAGACCGCACCAACGGCCCCGAAGCCACATTCTTGAAGCCCATCTTGTACCCCTCCTCCGCAAACCAGGCAAAGGTATCCGGATGCACAAACCGCTGCACCGGCAAGTGACTACGCGAAGGCTGCAAGTACTGGCCCAAGGTCAACATGTCAATGTCATGCTCACGCATGCGCTTCATGACCTCGATAACTTCCTCATCCGTTTCACCCAAGCCCAGCATCAAACCAGACTTGGTCGGAATATGCGGCATCATCTGCTTGAAGCGCTGCAGCAAGGTCAGCGACCACTGGTAGTCCGAACCCGGACGCGCAGCCTTGTACAAACGCGGCACGGTTTCCAGGTTGTGGTTGAACACATCCGGTGGCTCGGCGGCGGTGATTTCCAGGGCGATGTCCATGCGGCCACGGTAATCGGGCACCAGGGTTTCCAACTGCACGTTCGGCGACAGCTTGCGGATCTCGCGGATGCAGTCGGCAAAGTGCTGGGCACCGCCGTCACGCAGGTCGTCGCGGTCCACCGAGGTGATGACCACGTACTTGAGCTTCAGGTCGGCAATGGCGATGGCCAGGCTTTCCGGCTCGTTGGCGTCCAGTGGCTTCGGACGGCCGTGGCCGACGTCGCAGAACGGGCAGCGACGGGTGCAGATATCGCCCATGATCATGAACGTGGCGGTGCCGCCGGAGAAGCATTCGCCCAGGTTCGGGCAGGAGGCTTCTTCACAGACGCTGTGCAGCTTGTGCTTGCGCAGCAGGGCCTTGATGCGGTCGACTTCCGGGGAAACCGGGATGCGCACGCGGATCCAGTCGGGTTTCTTCGGCAGTTCGGTGGTCGGGATAATCTTGACCGGGATGCGTGCAACCTTCTCGGCGCCGCGCAGCTTGACGCCGGCCTCTACCTTGGCACGCGGGGCCGGACGTTCGGTGACGTCCTGCGTCGGGATTATGGTTTGCACTGCATCAGTAGTCATATCAGTCGATTCCGCCCGTGAGGGTCGTCTGCTCAGCATAGTCGAGGTGTTTGACGAGCTGCGCGCGCAGCCGGGCACTTACCTCGGCAAATTCAATCGATCCTGTGTGATCGCGCAGCTGGGTCATCGCCAGCCCCGCGTAGCCACAGGGATTAATCCGTCGAAACGGCGAAAGGTCCATGTCCACGTTCAACGCCAGGCCGTGAAACGAACAGCCGTGGCGGATCCGCAACCCAAGGGAAGCGATCTTCGCCCCATCGACGTAGACGCCCGGCGCGTCCGGCTTGGCCGCCGCTGTCACGCCGTAGCTGGTCAGCAGCTCGATCAGGCACGTTTCCATGCGCGTGACCAGTTCGCGCACGCCGAAGCCCAGCTTGCGCACATCCAGCAACAGATAGGCGACCAACTGGCCGGGGCCATGGTAGGTCACTTGCCCGCCCCGGTCGACCTTCACCACCGGGATATCTCCCGGCAATAACAGGTGCTCGGCCTTGCCGGCCTGGCCCTGGGTGAACACCGACGGGTGCTCCACCAGCCAGACTTCATCGTCGGCGGTGGTGCCGCGTTCGTTGGTGAAGCGCTGCATGGCATGCCAGACCGGTTCGTAAGCCATCTGGCCCAGCTCGCGAAAGCCCAGCGTGCCCGGCATCACAACACCATGTGCACGAAACCGGTCGCTCGCAGCTCGCTGTTGATATCGTAGAGCTGTTCCTGACCGGTGGCGATGATGTGCAGCTGGATGGTCGTGTACTTGCCGTTGGTGCTCTGGCGCTCGGCCAGGGTCTTGTGGTCAACGGTGGCATGCTTTTCAAGGATCGCGATGATCCGGTCCTTGAAGCCCACACCGGTGTCGCCGATCACCTTGATGGGGTAATCCGCGCAGGGGAACTCGATTTTTGGCGCCTTTACTTCAGAGTCTGTCATGGCGTAACGGCCTCGTAAGCCGTGGTAACGCACATGGCCCCGCTCCGGATGGAAACGGGGCCATGCAGGTCAACACTTCGATCAGTTGAACAAGCCGTAGAAGAATAGACGGATGCTATCCCAGATGCGGCGGAAGATACCACCTTCCTCGACCGCGTCCAGAGCGATCAGGTCAGCGCTGTGCACCACTTTGTCGTCCAGCTTGACTTCGACTTTACCGATCACGTCGCCCTTGGCGATGGGAGCGGTCAGTTGTGGATTCATGGTCATGCTGGCAGCGAGCTTCTTGAGCTGGCCCTTGGGCAGCGTCATGGTCAGGTCCTGGGCCAAACCGGCCTTCACCTGATTGCTGGTGCCCTTCCAGACCTGGGCCTGGGCCAGTTCGGTGCCCTTCTGGTAGAAGGTCTGGGTTTCGAAGAAGCGGAAACCGTAAGTCAGCAACTTCTGAGTCTCGGCGGCACGGGCCACTTCACTGCTGGTGCCGAAGACCACTGCAATCAGGCGCATGCCGTCGCGCACAGCCGAAGACACCATGCAGTAGCCGGCTTCGTCGGTGTGACCGGTCTTCAGGCCATCGACGGTCTTGTCGCGCCATAGCAGCAGGTTGCGGTTAGGCTGCTTGATGCCGTTCCAGAAGAATTCCTTCTGGGAGTAGATCGCGTAGTGTGCCGGGTCTTCGTGGATGATCGCCCGCGCCAGGAGCGCCATGTCGTGCGCCGAGGAATAGTGCTCGGGGTTCGGCAGGCCGGTGGGGTTCATGAAGTGGCTGTTGGTCATGCCCAGGTCGGCGACGGTTTTGTTCATCATGTCGGCGAATGCATCTTCGCTGCCGGCGATGTGCTCGGACAGGGCAACGCTGGCGTCGTTACCGGACTGGATGATGATGCCATGCAGCAGGTCGCTGACGGTGACTTGCGAGCCGACCTTGATGAACATCCGCGAACCGCCGGTACGCCAGGCGTTTTCGCTGACGGTCACCGGATCGTTTTCACCGATCTGGCCACGACGGATCTCCAGGGTGGCGATGTACGCGGTCATCAGTTTGGTCAGGCTGGCCGGTGGCAGGCGCTGGTCACCGTTGTTCTCTACCAGCACCTCGCCGCTGCTGGCGTCCATGAGCACAAAGGATTTGGCGGCCAGTTGAGGGGGCGCTGGCATCATCTCGACCGCGAACGCGGCGGGTGAGAGCAGCAGCGGGACTAGCAGGCAAAGGCGTTTGGCAAAGGTGGTGATGTTCATCCGTCTCTCGAAATCGCTAATGGGACTGCCCGAAGGCAAAACTAACAGGCAGCTTTCTAACGAGCTGCCGCGTATTTAAGTTGCTCACTCACAACCCTTGCCGGGCTTTTGTTATTCATGGAGCCAACAACCTGACCCGCTCCGACCACAAGCGGGCCTCAATCAATTACTCGGCGGTGACCACGCTCGGCGAACCGAGATTGGCCAGTCGCACGCTGTTCTGTACCTGCTGGACTTCACCCGGAGAACCGATCGGTCCCAGGCGCACCCGATGCAGAGTCTGCTGGTTGCGCACGATCGAGCTGATGAACACCGGCGCGCTCACCATCGAGCTGAGCTTCGACCTCAGCAGCTCGGCAGCGTCCGGGTTGGCGAACGCGCCCACCTGCAGATACTGGCCAGACGCTGTTGCAGAAGCGTTTTTTTTTGCGTCCAACTGCACAGGCACTACGGCCGCGGCGTGTTGCTGCGGCGGTGGCGTCCATTGTTCGACCGTGCCGGTGGACGCCGTCACGGTCGGCGCGGCATTTTGCGCCACTTTCGGCTCGTTGAGCATCAAAGGCGCCGGACGGCCACGCTGGGCCCACCATTCCTGCGGGTCGATCCCTTCGACCTTGACCCGCGCGGTGCCGATTTCAGCGTAACCCAGCTTTTTCGCCGCCGCATACGACAGGTCGATGATGCGGTCGGAATAGAACGGCCCACGGTCATTGACCCGCAGGATCACGCTCTTGTTGTTGTCCAGGTTGGTCACCCGCACATAGCTGGGCAGCGGCAACGTCTTGTGGGCCGCGCTCATGCCATACAGGTCATACACCTCGCCGTTGGCGGTGTTCTGGCCGTGGAACTTGGTGCCATACCAGGACGCCGTCCCCGAAGCGACATAACGCTTGGAATCGGACAGCGGGAAATAGGTCTTGCCCAGTACCGTGTACGGGTTGGCCTTGTAGGGGCCGGTGTGCAGGGTCGGCGTGGCGTCAGGAATGCGCGAGACATCGACGTCCCACCACGGCGCGCCATCCTTGTGGGCCCGGTTGATGTCCAGGCCCGGCGTAGCACGCACGGCGGTGGAGTTTTTCTGGGCCGGCGCGCGGCTGGTCGTACAACTTACGACCAGCAACGACAACGCGGCCAATGCCACGAGCTTCAGGGGTTGATAGGTAGGCAATGCCCGCATTATTTGACGCCCCGTGCTTTGACCAGCTCTTCAGACAGTTGATATACAGCCATGGCGTACATCACGCTGCGGTTATAACGCGTAATCGCGTAGAAATTCTTCAGGCCCATCCAGTACTCAGGCCCTTGTTCGCCTTCCAGGCGCATCGCGGTGACCGGCATGTCGTCACGCAGCGCATCATGACTCGACCAGCCCAACGCCCGCAACTCCCCGACGGTTTTCGTCGGCTCGATGCCCTCGGTCAAACCCTCGTCCACCTGGTCGCCACGCACGTCGGCGCGGCTGACCACCGGCTCGCCGGCCACCCAGCCATGGCGCTTGAAATAGCTGGCGACGCTGCCGATGGCATCGGTCGGGTTGTTCCAGATATTGATGTGGCCGTCGCCGTCGAAGTCCACCGCATAGGCGCGAAAACTGCTGGGCATGAACTGCGGCAAGCCCATGGCTCCGGCGTAGGAGCCCTTGAGGGTCAGCGGGTCGACTTGTTCTTCGCGGGCCAGCAGCAGGAATTCACGCAGCTCCTTGCGGAAGAACTCGGCCCGTGGCGGGTAATCGAAGCCCAGGGTCGACAGCGCGTCGATCACCCGGAAATTCCCGGTGTTGCGGCCAAAAAAGGTCTCGACGCCAATGATGGACACGATGACCTGGGCCGGCACGCCATACTCCTGCTCGGCACGGGCCAGGGCGGCCTCGTGCTGGCGCCAGAAGTCCACGCCCCGGGCAATGCGCGCCTCGGTGATGAACATCGGCCGGTACTCGTTCCACTGCTTGACCCGTTCGGCCGGCCGGGAGATTGCATCAAGGATCGACTGCTTGCGCTCGGCCTCGCGGAACACCCCCATCAGCTGTTCGCCGGCGAAACCGTAGTCGCGGGTCATTTCGCCGACGAACTCGGCCACCTGCGGCGAACCTTCGTATTCGCCCGCCGAGGCATGCGGCGCACCGCCGAGGAAGCCGACCAGGCCGATCCAAGGCGCGTATCGCGTCGACCAGCCACGCATTGCTTGCATTGAACTCTTCACCTTATTCAAACCTGTGCGATCCACTTGCGATGGGTATGGATCGACATCAAGACCCCAAACGCTGACAGTAGTGTCACCAGCGAAGTTCCTCCGTAGCTAATGAAGGGCAACGGCACCCCCACCACCGGCAACAGGCCACTGACCATACCGATGTTGACGAAAACATAAACAAAAAACGTCATGGTCAGGCTGCCCGCCAGCAACTTGCCGAACAACGTCTGGGCCTGGGCGGTAATCACCAGGCCCCGGCCGATCAGCAACAGGTAGATCAGCAGCAGCACGCAAATGCCCACCAGGCCGAACTCCTCGCCCATCACCGCGATGATGAAGTCGGTGTGGCTTTCCGGCAAAAAGTCCAGGTGCGACTGGGTGCCCATCAGCCAGCCCTTGCCGAACACCCCGCCGGAACCGATGGCCGCCTTGGACTGGATGATGTTCCAGCCGGTGCCCAGCGGATCGCTCTCCGGGTCGAGGAACGTGAGGATGCGCTGCTTCTGGTAGTCGTGCATCACGAAGTACCACATGGCCACCGACACCGGTACGGCAATGGCGACTACGCTGAGAATCCAGCGCCAGCGCAACCCGCCCATGAACAGCACGAAGGCGCCGCCGGCCAGGATCAGCAGCGACGTGCCAAGGTCCGGCTGGCGCACGATCAGGATGAACGGGATGCCGATCAGCAACAGGCTGATGCACACATGCTTGAGCTGCGGCGGCAAGGTGCGCTTGGACAGGTACCAGGCGATGGTCGCCGGCATGATGATCTTGAGGAATTCCGAAGGCTGGAAGCGAATCACCCCGGGGATGTTGATCCAGCGGGTGGCGCCCATGGCGTTGTGGCCCATCACGTCCACCACCACCAGCAGGCTCACGCCCACGACATAGGCCAGCGGCACCCAGCGCGCCATGAAGCGCGGCTCGAGCTGGGCGATGACGATCATCGACACCAGGCCGATGCCGAACGAAGTGGCTTGCTTGATCAGCAAATCCCAACTCTTGCCGCTGGCCGAATACAGCACGAACAGACTGCCGGCGGCCAGGATCAGCAACAGGATCAGCAGCGGGCCGTCGATGTGCATGCGCTGCAACAGCGTGGCACGCCGACGCATCACGTCTTCGCTGGAGAGGATCCGGTCGAAATTATTCTTCACGGGCCGTAGCCTCCGCAGTGGTGGGGCTTGCGTATTCAGGCTTGAGCTGGCCGTGCTCATCCAGCAACCAGGCGTCCATGACCTGACGCACCACCGGAGCCGCGACGCCGGAACCGGACTCGCCGTTCTCGACCATCACCGCCACGACAATCTTCGGGTTGTCGGCCGGGGCGAAGCCGACGAACAAGGCGTGGTCGCGGTGGCGTTCCTGAACCTTGGAGCGGTCGTATTTCTCGCCCTGTTTGATCGCGACGACCTGGGCCGTACCGCTCTTGCCGGCAATTCGGTAGGGCGAGCCGATGGCTGCCTTGCGAGCGGTGCCTCGGGCGCCGTGCATCACTTGCTGCATGCCGTTGTTGACCTTCTGCCAGTCCGACGGGTTGCGCAGGATGATGTCCGGCATCGGGTCCGGGTCCACCGGTTTCTGCCCTTCGATGGTCTTGGCCAAGTGCGGGCGATACCACTTGCCCTTGCTCGCCACCAGCGCCGTGGCTTGGGCCAGCTGCAAAGGCGTGGCCTGCATGTAGCCCTGGCCGATCCCCAAAATCAGGGTTTCACCTGGGAACCAGGCCTGGCGCCGGGTGGCGCGCTTCCATTCCCGAGACGGCATCAGGCCGGGCGATTCTTCGAACATGTCCAGGGAGACTTTCTGGCCGATGCCGAACTTGCCCAGGTACGACGACAGTCGGTCGATCCCCAGCTTATGGGCCAGGTCGTAGAAGTAGGTGTCGTTGGAACGCATGATCGCCGTTTCCAGGTCCACATAGCCGTCGCCGGTGCGGTTCCAGTTGCGGTACTTGTGGTCATAGTTCGGCAGTTGGTAGTAGCCGGGATCGAAGACCCGGCTCGACGCGGTCACCACGCCGGAGTCCAGCCCGGCAATCGCCACGGCCGGCTTGATGGTCGAGCCCGGCGGATAGAGGCCGCGCAGCACCCGGTTGAACAGCGGCCGGTCGATGGAATCGCGCAGCTCGGCGTAGGCCCTGAAGCTGATGCCGGTGACGAACAGGTTCGGGTCGAAACTCGGCTGACTGACCATCGCCAGCACCTCGCCGGTGTTCGGATCCAGCGCCACCACAGCGCCACGGCGCCCGCCCAGCGCCGCTTCGGCGGCCTCTTGCAGCTTGATGTCCAGGCTCAGGACGATGTCCTTGCCGGGAATCGGATCGGTACGCTTGAGGACCCGCAAGACGCGCCCGCGGGCGTTGGTCTCGACCTCTTCGTAACCCACCTGCCCGTGCAATTCGGGCTCGTAGAAACGCTCGATGCCGGTCTTGCCGATATGGTGGGTGCCGCTGTAATTGACCGGATCGAGGGTCTTGAGCTCTTTCTCGTTGATCCGTCCCATGTAGCCCACCGAGTGGGCGAAGTGTGGCCCCTGGGGATAATGCCGCACCAGTTGCGCCACCACCTCGACGCCGGGCAGGCGGAACTGGTTCACGGCGATCAGGGCGATCTGTTCTTCAGTCAGCTCGAACAGGATCGGCACCGGCTCGAATGGCCGGCGCCCCTGGCGCATGCGCTTCTCGAAGATCGCCCGGTCCTCGGGGGTCAGTTGCAGCACTTCGACGATCACATCGAGCACCTGCTGCCAGTCGCCGGAGCGTTCGCGGGTCATGCTCAGGCTGAAGCTGGGCCGGTTATCCGCCACCACCACGCCGTTGCGGTCGAAAATGAGCCCGCGGGTCGGCGGAATCGGTTGCACATGCACTCGATTGTTTTCCGACAGCGTCGAGTGATACTCGTACTGGATCACCTGGAGGAAATACAACCGCGCGATCAGCACGCCGATCAGCGTCACCACCGTTATAGCGCCGAACACGACGCGGCCTCGCACCAGGCGGGCGTCTTTTTCGTGGTCCTTGATGCGGATCGGCTGGGGCATGAGGGCAGGATTACTTGTGGTAAGGGTGCCCGGACAGGACTGTCCAGGCACGATACAACTGTTCGCCGATCAGGATCCGCACCAGTGGGTGCGGCAACGTCAACGGCGACAACGACCAGCGCTGATCGGCCCGGGCACAGACTTCCGGCGCCAGCCCTTCCGGGCCACCGACCATGAAGTTGACCGTGCGCGAGTCCAATCGCCAGCGATCGAGCTCCACCGCCAGTTGCTCGGTGCTCCAGGGCTTGCCATGGACTTCGAGGGTGACGATCCGCTCGTTCGGCCCGACCTTGGCCAGCATGGCCTCGCCTTCCTGGCGGATAAAGCGCGCCACGTCGGCGTTCTTGCCACGGGTATTGAGCGGAATTTCCACCAGTTCCAGCGCCAGCTCGGACGGAAGACGCTTGGCATATTCATGCCAGCCTTCTTCCACCCATTTGGGCATGCGAGAACCGACGGCGATCAGGCGCAGTCGCACAGCGAACCCTTATTGCTGGTCTTTGTTGAGCTTGGTGAAATGCTCATGGGTGTTTTCCGGGCTGTGGTGCGCAGCGCTCGCCGAACGGCTCTGCTCGGCACCGGCCCACAGGCGCTCCAGGTCATAGAACTGGCGCGCCGAGGCGGTCATCATGTGGACGATGACGTCGTCCATATCCAGCAACACCCAGTCGCTGTCGCCCTTGCCTTCTTCACCCAGCGGCTTGACGCCTTGGGCCTTGACCGCTTCGCGGACCTTGTCCAGCATCGCGCCGATCTGGCGGTTGGAGGTACCGGTGGCGATGATCATGTAGTCCGTGATGCTCTGCTTTTCACGAACGTCGATCACCTGGATGTCCTGGGCCTTGACGTCTTCCAGGGCCGCTACGGCAACCTTGACCAGTTCTTCACCGACCAGTGCCACGCCGGTATGAACTTCCACGGGCAGCGGGGCGCTTTTGAACGTGCCTTTGCGCTTTACTTTGTTTACGTCTTTGTCAGTCATATAAAACTCGTTTTGCTCGTATGTTCGGGCGCTTCGCTACACGCATTCACGTGCCTTGAAGCGCACCTTTTTCAGTTCGACGCACGGTAAAGTCCGTGCGCATCGATGTAGGCCAGGACCGCGTCGGGCACCAGGAAACGTACCGACTTACCGCTGGCCAGCAGTTGACGGATCTGGGTGGCGGATACCGCGAGCGGCGTCTGCCAGACGAATGCAATCTGTCCGCTCGGCCCTTTGAGGGCCAGCGGGTCGCTCACCGAGCGTGCCGCCAGCAGGTTGCGCAAGGCATCCGGCGGCTCGCTGTCGGCATCCGGGCGTTGCAGCACCAGGATGTGGCAATGCTGGAGCAACTCTTCCCAGCGATGCCAAGTGGGCAGGCCGCAAAATGCGTCCCAGCCCAGAAGCAGAAAAACCTGGGCATCAGCGGCCAGCTCGGCACGCATCAGCTCCAGGGTATCAATGGTGTAGGACGGCTTGTCCCGCTGCAATTCGCGGGCGTCCACCACCAACGGCGCCACACCGGCCACCGCGCACTCGACCATGGCCAGGCGATCCTGCGCCGACACCTGCGGCGTGTTCCGATGCGGCGGCCTGGCGCTGGGCGTCAGGCGCAACTCATCGAGGGCCAGGGCGTCAGCGGCCTCCAGCGCACCGCGCAAGTGCCCGATATGCACCGGGTCGAACGTGCCGCCCAGGATACCGATGCGCCGGGGCGGGGTTGTCGTCACTGCGGCTGACGGGTCGAGGTCGCCCAAGTCAGGCCGGCTCCTGTCCGCGCAACTGGCCATCACCGACCACGATGTACTTCTCGCAGGTCAGGCCTTCGAGGCCCACCGGGCCGCGGGCGTGCAGCTTATCAGTAGAAATGCCGATCTCGGCACCCAATCCGTATTCAAAGCCATCGGCGAAACAGGTCGGGGTGTTGATCATCACCGACGCCGAGTCCACTTCGGCCACGAAACGCCGGGTTTCACCCTGGTGTTCGCTGACGATGGCGTCGGTGTGGTGCGAGCCATGGCGGTTGATGTGCTCGATGGCCTGGTCCAGCCCGTCGACCACGCGGATCGACAGGATCGGCGCGAGGTACTCGGTGTTCCAGTCTTCTTCAGTGGCGGTCACAGCGTCGATAATCGCCCGGGTACGCTCGCAACCACGCAGCTCGACGCCTTTTTCGCGGAACTGGGCGGCCATCGGCGGCAGGAAGTCCTGGGCGACGGCTTGGTCCACCAGCAACGTTTCCATCGCACCGCAGATGCCATAACGATAGGTCTTGGCGTTGAAGGCGATGCGCTGGGCCTTCGGCAGTTCGGCGTGGGCGCTGACATAGACGTGGCAGATGCCGTCCAAGTGCTTGATCACCGGCACGCGGGCGTCGCGGCTGACCCGTTCGATCAGGCCCTTGCCACCGCGCGGGACGATGACGTCGACGAACTCGGGCATAGTGATCAGCGCACCGACGGCGGCGCGATCAGTGGTTTCCACCACTTGCACCACGGCGGCCGGCAGGTTGGCCTCGGCCAGGCCGCGCTGGATGCAGGCGGCAATGGCGCGGTTGGAATGAATCGCCTCGGAGCCGCCACGCAGGATGGTCGCGTTGCCGGACTTCAGGCACAGGCTTGCGGCGTCGATGGTCACGTTCGGCCGTGATTCGTAGATGATCCCGACCACACCCAGGGGTACGCGCATTTTGCCAACCTGAATGCCCGACGGCCGGTAGCTCATGTCACGGATCGCGCCGATCGGATCCGGCAGCGCCGCGACCTGACGCAGACCGACGATCATGCCGTCGATACGCGCCGGGGTCAGCGCCAGGCGCTCGAGCATGGCCGGTTCCAGGCCATTGGCCCGGCCGGCGGCCAGGTCCAGTTCGTTGGCGGCGGTCAACTCGGCGCGAGCAGCGTCCAGCGCATTGGCGGCGGCTTGCAAGGCGCGGTTTTTCTGCGCGGTGCTGGCACGGCCGATGATGCGCGACGCTTCGCGAGCGGCGCGACCCAGGCGGGTCATGTAGTCAAGAACGGACTCAGTCATGGTCTGTGTGGTCTTGGCAAAGAGGAAAGCGGCAGATTATAGCTGTCGTAACCCTGGACTAACAGCATGGACTCACGGTGGTGACCGGCGGAGGAGCAAATCCTTGGGAAATTGTCACTGTTCAGCGGCGATTAAGCTTTCCATTGCTATCATCGCGCTTCCTTTGGCCGCTCCTCATCCATCGACATGACCGACTCACCTCGTCCGCCGAACGCCCTGCCCCACGCTTTTTTCGATCGCGATGCCCAAGTGCTCGCCCGGGACCTGCTGGGCAAAGTCATCCGCCACAAAGTCGGCGATTTGTGGCTGAGTGCGCGAATCATCGAGACCGAAGCGTATTACTTCGCCGAAAAGGGCAGCCACGCCTCGCTGGGCTACACAGAAAAACGCAAGGCTTTGTTTCTGGATGGCGGCCACATCTATATGTACTACGCCCGGGGCGGCGATTCGTTGAACTTCAGCGCCCAGGGCCCAGGCAACGCGGTGCTGATCAAATCGGCGTATCCGTGGGTCGATAGCATCAGCGGCCCGGCGAGCCTGGCGCAGATGCTGTTGAACAACCCCGACGCCCAAGGGCGGCCGCGCACACCGCAGAAGCTCTGCGCCGGCCAGACCTTGCTGTGCAAGGCGTTGGGGCTGAAAGTGCCAGACTGGGACGCCAAACGCTTCGACCCCGAGCGCTTGCTGGTGGAAGACGTGGACGTGCCGACAGTCAACGTGATCCAGACCACCCGCCTGGGCATCCCCCTGGGCCGGGACGAACATCTGCTCTATCGCTTCGTCGACGCGGCCTACGCACCGTGGTGCACCCGCAACCCATTACGTCGTGGGCAGGTCGAAGGGCGCGATTATTTTTTGCTGCCCTGATGAAATACCGCATCCCCCTGTGGGAGCGGGCTTGCTCGCGAATG